>JAAZHL010000380.1 GCA_012510755.1 Leucobacter sp. | reverse complement strand
GCCTGGCACGGTCACGGGCAGGCCCGCCAGAATCGCTACCGAACGGCCGAGGGTCAGGCCCTGGTCGCCTTGCTGCGTCGTGGCCGCGATGCCCACGTCGTCGACGCGATCGAGTGGCAACTCGGGGTTGCGTTCGATGAGCCCCTGCAGTGCTTTGACCGCGAGGTCATCGGCACGGGTGCCCCAGTACATTCCTTTTTCGCCGGCGCGCCCAAATGGGGTGCGCACGCCGTCTACAAAGACGACTTCTCTCATTGCGGCTACCTTGCCTTTCGAGTGGTAGTGGTGGTCTCCATACTAGAAAAGAACGGTGAATGCCGAGCAAACTGCGGTGGGAGATCACGCGAGCCCACTGCGACACACGCCCGCCTATTGGTGATTCTCTACAAAAACTGATGCCAAAATAGGTGCGGTTAATACATATTGCCATTCGCGTGCGCCGAGTTCAGACAACCGACGTGCGACCGCTTCTTCGGTCAGTTCCATGGGCGGCTGCCACGCGAGGCGTCGCAGAATGTCTGGCGTCAGCAGGTTTTCGATGGGCATGCGCAGTCGCTCCGCTTCGGCAGCGAGTGCGTCACGTGCGGGCAACAGTCGCGCGGCGGCCTCAGGGTATTTCTGTGGCCAATTGCGATGGTGGGGCATAGCGTCTGGCACTCGCGGTCGTGGCGTCGGCGGCTCGGCGGTCTTCGCACGCAAGATCGCGCGCCACCACCGGTCGAGTTCGGTGCGGCTCGCGCGTCCCTTGAACTCTTTGTTCGACGCGAGTTCGCCCTTTGAGCGCGGGTTCATTGCGGCCGCCACGATCAGCGACGCGTCGGGCAGCAGCCTGCCGGGGGCGACGTCGTTCTGGCGGGCGAGTTCATCGCGGGCGGCCCAGAGTTCGCGTGCGAGCGCGAGCGAGCGCGGCGATTTCAAGCGGTTGCCGCCGGCGAGTTTGCGCCACGGCTCATCGGCGGGGGGCTTTGGTGACCGGGTGCGCACGGCTTCGAATTCTTGCAGCGCGAACTCGGTTTTGCCCTGCGACTCAAGTTGCGAGGCTACCGCGTCGCGCAGGTCAGGCAAGAGAGCGACATCGAGGGCCGCATATTCGAGCCAAGGATCAGGCAGCGGCCTCGTCGACCAGTCGGCCGCCGAGTGTGCCTTGTGCAGCCGTATGCCAAGCAGCTGCTCAACAATGCTGCCTAATCCGACGCGTTCGAAGCCGAGCAGGCGCGAGGCAAGCTCAGTGTCGAATAGTTGATTCGGTGTCAGGCCGAGGTCGCTGAGGCACGCGAGATCCTGGCTTGCTGCATGCAATACCCACTCTTCATCTTTGATTGCCGCGTACAGCTCAGAAAAATCATCGATCTTGGTCGGGTCAAACAAGAAGGTGCCTGCGCCGCGGCGGTGCACCTGCACGAGGTAGGCTTCGGCGCCGTATTTGAACCCTGACGCGCGTTCGGCATCGACGCCGGCGGGCCCGCGACCGGCGGCGAGCGCTTCTGCGGCGCGCCGAAGTTGTTCGTTCGAAGCGACCAGCGACCAGTTGGCTTCGAGTTCGTCTTGTTCTACCACTGGTTATGCTCCAAGCCCGCCGCGTCGTGCCCGTTTTGACCCGAGTGAGGCGATGCCTTCGTGGTGGGGCAGGCCGGCGAGTAGGCAGAGCAGTTCGCTCCAGGCTTCGGCGTGCGCTGCGAAGTCGTGATCGACCGGGGTCCACGAGGCACGTATCTCTATCTGTGCCGCGTCACCTTGCTCGGCGAGTGTGCCGAAGCCGGTGGACAGGGTTTTGGTGGCGGTTCCTGAGGCGTACTCGTAGCGTGCGCCTCGCGATTCGAGCGCGTCGACGAGCCATGACCACGCGACGTCGGCAATAAAGGGATCAATGCCGATCTCGATTTCGAGTGGTGCCTGTGCGAAGCATACGATGCGAAAGTCGGCCCCCCATTCGGGTGCTGAGGCGGGGTCGTGCAGCAGTATGAAGCGGCCGGCGCCGTAGGGGGAGTCGCCGTCGTCTGCCGGGTGGGTGCTGCCTTGTGCGACGCCTGCGGCGAGCGCGAGTGACCGGGGTGCGATGCGTTCTGGGGCTGGTATTTCGCGCACTTGCAGTTCGCTGCGAAATTTTGCTTTTCGCACGCGGTCGGCGGCGGCCTCGAATGAGGCTTCATCACCAATTACAGCAGCAGTCACATGCTTGAGACTAGAGTTTGTGTAGAAAGATCGCTTGTTGCCACGCCGGGCTGGCGATTGATTGGAAGAGGATCGAGCGAACTGTCATGAACAGACGTCGAGGGCTGGTGCGGGCCCGCGCAATTCGACTGGGGATTCGGTGGGGGATTGCCGCTGCGTGTGGGGCGGCCGTGAGTTTTGCCACTTACTTCGCGCGCAGGGTGTTGACGCCTGCAATGTTGCCGGAGTCTGGCGTTGAGGTGCTCGCCATTGAAGAGGTACCAGAAGCAACAGAAGCACCAGAGGCACCAGGATCGCCCGCCCGCAAGCGGGTGTGGCTGCAAGGGCCAGATGTCGAACTGAGCGGCAGCTATTCGTTCATTTTTGATGTGGAGTCGCGTGAGACGCAGCATTTGGCGGGTCATGCGCGGCTGGGCCCGGTGGTGGCGACGGTGGGGTCGGGGCGTCATGCAAAAGTGTCTCGTGAGGTGTTGAGCGAAGAGCGCGGCGAGTTGCGGGTGGGGGCCCGCGGTCGCATCACGGGGTGGTGGTTTGTTGAGCCTGAGCAGCTTGGCTATGATGTGAAGTTGGTGTCGCTGCCGATGCCTGATGGGGTGAGCTGGGGCTGGGTGATTGCTCCTGAGGGCGAGCCGACTGGCCAGTGGGCCGTGCATGTGCACGGTCGGGGGGCTCTGCCGCATGAGACGCTGTGCGGGGTGCGGCCCTTCGCCGAGGCGGGCATCACGAGCCTCGTGATTGCCTATCGCAACTACACGGGGGCGCCCGCGGGGCGTCACGGGCGCTATGGCCTGGGCTTGGCCGAGCAGCTTGATGTTGACGCGGCGGTCGGCTGGGCGCGTGAGCAGGGCGCGACGGACGTGACGCTGGTCGGCTGGTCGATGGGGGCGACGGCCTGCTTGCTGGCGGCAACCAACGGTGAGAACGCGGGGCTCGTGAACGGCCTCGTGCTTGATTCGCCGGCGCTCGATTGGCCGGGGTTGTTGCGCAGGCAGGCGCGGCTGGCGAACGCGCCCTCGTTCATTGCAGAGATTGGTGTGCTGCTGTTGCAGTGTGGGGTGGTGCGTGGCGCGGTGCCCGGGCAGCGATCCACTGATCTCAGCATGCTCACGCCCGCGCGCCTCATCTCGCAGCTTCGTGTGCCGATGCTTATTCATGCGAGCCCCGATGACACGTTTGTGCCGTGGCAGGGGGCGCTGCGTGCCGCACAGTTGAAGTCGCGGCTGGTGCGCTTGCACCCGTCGCGTGGCGAACACGTGAAGCTGTGGAACGTCGACCCCAAGAGCTGGGAACAAGAGACTTCGCTGTTCATTAGGTCGATTGCGGCGACTGCCTGAGTGCCGCGTCACTTGATGCCCAGGGCTCGCGGCTAGAATCAGTAGCGATGTCTCACACTGCTCAGCATGCCGCCGCCAGATTAGTCGATCGTCGCCCCCCTTTGTCGGGTGCTGAGCTTGTTGCCACTCTGGTGCCGCCGCCACAGTTTGACCATGCGAGCTTCGAGTCGTACCGCCCTGATGAGGCGCACCCGTCGCAGGCTGAGGCGCGTGACACGTTGCGCGCGTTCTGTGAGCCTGAGACCCCGATTGCCCGTGGTGGCGGGTTCTTCGGCTTTGGGCGCAAGAAGTCGGCCGCGCAGCCGCAGCACCAGGTGGTGACGAAGCCGGGCGTCTATCTCGATGGCGGCTTCGGTGTCGGCAAGACGCACCTGCTTGCTGCGACGTGGCACACGACGCAGGGGCGCAAGTACTTCGGCACATTTATTGAGTACACGGCGCTCGTGGGTGCGCTCGGCTATTCGGGTGCGCTCGGGGTGCTGCAGGGCGCACGCCTCATCTGTATTGATGAGTTTGAGCTTGACGACCCGGGCGACACGATGCTGATGACCCGGCTGATCGGCGATCTCACGTCTTCGGGGTCGCGCATTGTCGCCACCTCGAACACGCCACCGAACGCGCTCGGTGAGGGGCGCTTCGCGGCGTCTGATTTTATGCGCGAGATTCAGGCGATGGCCGATCGTTTCGTGACGATTCGCATCGATGGTGTCGACTATCGTCAGCGTGATCTTGACAGTGACGCGGTGACGTTGAGCGATGACGCCTACCGGTTCACGCTGGCCGACGTGGTGTCGTCTGGCGAGCGCATGACCGATGACGATTTTGGTGCGTTGGTGGCGCACTTGGCGACCGTGCACCCGTCGAG
>JAAZHL010000379.1 GCA_012510755.1 Leucobacter sp. | reverse complement strand
GCGTAAGCAGTCCGTCACCGTCTTCTTGAAGGCACTGGGCATGACTGGCGAAGAAATTCTTGAAGAGTTCGCCGGGTACGAGTCGATCCTCGCCACTCTTGAAAAAGACGGCATCGTCACTCAAGAAGACGCGCTCAAAGACATCTACCGCAAACAGCGTCCCGGCGAGCAGGTAGCAATTGAGGCTGCTCGTGCACTGCTCGACAACAGCTACTTCAACGAGAAGCGTTACGATCTCGCAAAGGTTGGCCGGTACAAGATCAACCGCAAGCTTGGTCTCGACTCGCCCATCACCGACTCGGTGCTGTCGCTCGAAGATATTGTGGCAACCATCAAGTACCTCGTTGGTCTGCACGCAGGCACCGAAACCTTGCCCGGCATTCGTGACGGCAAGGCTATCGATATTCGCCTCGACACTGATGACATCGATCACTTCGGCAACCGCCGCATTCGGGCGGGGGGTGAGCTCATTCAGAACCAGGTGCGCACCGGCTTGAGCCGCATGGAGCGCGTGGTCCGCGAGCGCATGACGACGCAAGACATCGAGGCCATTACCCCGAACACCCTGATCAACACCCGCCCAGTGCTGGCAGCGATCAAGGAGTTCTTCGGCACCTCGCAGCTCTCGCAGTTCATGGATCAGAACAACCCGCTGGCTGGTCTGACCAACAAACGTCGTCTCTCGGCGCTCGGCCCGGGCGGTCTCTCACGTGACCGTGCTGGTGTTGAGGTTCGTGACGTGCACCCCTCGCACTACGGCCGCATGTGCCCCATTGAGACCCCTGAAGGCCCGAACATTGGTCTGATTGGTGCTCTCGCAACCTTCGCCCGCATCAATGCGTTCGGCTTCATTGAGACGCCCTACCGCCGCATTGTTGAAGGTAAAGTCACCGACCAGGTCGACTACCTCACCGCGCACGAAGAAGATGAGTACCTCATCGCGCAGGCAGGTGCGCCGCTGACGAAGGACGGCAAATTTGCTGAAAAGCAGGTGCTTGCACGCCCCCGCGGTGCTGAGGTGCGACTCGTCGCTGCCAATAGCGTGCAGTACATGGACGTTTCACCCCGCCAGATGGTTTCGGTGGCGACTTCGCTGATTCCGTTCCTTGAGCATGACGATGCGAACCGTGCCCTGATGGGTGCGAACATGCAGCGCCAGGCCGTGCCGCTCGTGCGCAGCGAGTCACCCGTCGTGGGCACCGGTATGGAAGGCTACGCTGCGATTGACGCTGGTGACGTGGTCACCGCCGACAAATCAGGTGTGATCACTGAGGTTTCTGCAGACTTCGTGACCGTTCAATTTGATGAGGGCGGCTCGAAGAGCTACTTCTTGCGCAAGTTTGATCGCTCGAACCAGGGCACCAACTACAACCACCGCGTGATTGTGAAAGCTGGCGAACGCATCGAAGCCGGCGAAGTCATCGCCGACGGCCCCGCCACCGAAAACGGTGAGCTGGCACTCGGGAAGAACTTGCTCGTGGCATTCATGCCGTGGGAAGGCCACAACTACGAAGACGCGATCATTCTGAGCCAGAACCTGGTGAAAGATGACACGCTCTCTTCGATTCACATCGAAGAGTACGACGTTGACGCGCGCGATACCAAGCTCGGCAAAGAAGAGATCACTCGTGATCTGCCAAACGCCAGCATGGAAGCGCTGAAGGACCTCGACGAGCGCGGCATTATTCGCATTGGCGCAGAGGTTCGCCCGGGCGACATTCTCGTTGGCAAGGTCACACCGAAGGGTGAGACCGAGCTGTCTGCGGAAGAGCGTCTGCTTCGCGCGATCTTCAATGAGAAGAGCCGTGAGGTTCGCGATACGTCACTCAAGGTGCCACACGGCGTCTCGGGCACAGTCATCTCAGTCAAGGTGTTTGACGCTGAGAACGATAACGACGACGAGCTCGGTTCAGGTGTGAACCAGCGAGTGGTCGTGTACATCGCGCAGAAGCGTAAGATCACCGAGGGCGACAAGCTTGCTGGCCGTCACGGCAACAAGGGCGTCATCTCGAAGATTCTTCCGGTCGAAGACATGCCGTTCCTCGAAGACGGCACCCCGGTCGACGTGATCTTGAACCCGCTTGGTATCCCCGGCCGAATGAACTTCGGTCAGGTGCTTGAGACCCACCTTGGTTGGATCGCCAAACAAGGTTGGAAGATCGAAGGCAAGCCAGAGTGGGCAGCCAAGCTGTCGAAGGAAGCCTACGAGGCTGCACCCGACACCAAGGTTGCAACCCCGGTATTCGACGGTGCAAGCGAAGCCGAGATCAAGGGTCTGCTTGATTCGACTCTGCCGACCCGTGACGGTGAGCGACTCATCGACTCCACCGGCAAGACACGTCTGCTCGATGGTCGCTCTGGTGAGCCTTTCCCATACCCGGTCGCGGTCGGCTACATGTACATTCTGAAGCTGCACCACCTGGTCGACGACAAGATTCACGCCCGTTCGACTGGTCCGTACTCGATGATCACTCAGCAGCCGCTCGGTGGTAAAGCGCAGTTCGGCGGCCAGCGCTTCGGTGAGATGGAAGTGTGGGCACTCGAGGCCTACGGCGCGGCGTACGCGCTGCAAGAGTTGCTCACGGTGAAGTCAGACGACATTCTCGGTCGCGTGAAGGTCTACGAGGCAATCGTGCGCGGTGAGAACATTCCTGAGCCCGGTGTGCCCGAGTCGTTCCGAGTGCTGATGAAAGAAATGCAGTCGCTCTGTCTGAACGTCGAGGTGCTTGGTGCCGATGGCCAGGCTGTGAACCTGCGTGACAATGATGATGAAGCTCACCGCACCGCTGAAGAGCTCGGAATCAACCTCTCTGCTCGCTTCGAAACCTCGTCTGTCGACGAGATCTGAGTTGACCGGCTGCCCCGCCTGCGGGCGGGGCACGACCGGCCCCTTACTACAGAGTTTTCATTCAAGGAGAAAAATTGCTCGAGGGTACGAGTTTTAACGAGCTTCAGATTCGCCTTGCGACCGCTGATGATATTCGCAGCTGGTCGTTCGGTGAGGTAAAGAAGCCTGAGACCATTAACTACCGCACGCTGAAGCCCGAAAAAGACGGGCTGTTTGGCGAGCAAATCTTCGGCCCCAGCCGTGACTGGGAGTGCGCGTGTGGCAAGTACAAGCGTGTGCGTTACAAGGGCATCGTCTGTGAGCGGTGTGGCGTTGAGGTGACCAAGTCGAGCGTTCGTCGTGAACGCATGGGTCACATCGAACTCGCTGCACCCGTGACTCACATCTGGTACTTCAAGGGTGTGCCTTCACGCCTGGGTTACCTGCTCGATATGGCTCCGAAAGACCTCGAGAAGGTCATCTATTTCGCCGCCTACATGGTGATCGATGTTGACGAAGAGGGTCGCCATGAAGACATGGCTGAACTCGAGTCTGAGCTTCGCCTCGAGATCTCGAGCCTCGAGCAGCAGCGTGACCTCGCGATCGCGCAGCGTCAGCAGCAGGCAGAACAAGACCTTGCTGCGCTCGAAGCAGAAGGTGCGAAGGCAGACCAGCGTCGTCGTGCTGAGGCTTCAGCAGAGAAAGAGCTCACTGCGCTGCGCAAGGGCTTTGACGATGACATCGCTGCACTGCACCGCGTCTGGGACGACTTCCGCAACCTGAAGGTTGGCGACCTGAAACCAGAAGACGCCGCATTCGCCGAATTGCAGGATCGCTTTGGTGACCACTTCGAGGCCTACATGGGCGCCGAGGCCATCAAGAAGCGTCTTGAAGCTTTCGACCTTGCCGCTGAGAGCGATTCGTTGCACTTGCAGATCAGCGAGGGCAAAGGCCAGAAGAAGATTCGGGCGATCAAGCGCCTGAAGGTGGTCAACAGCTTCTTGCAGACTGGCGCGAGCCCTGCTGCGATGGTGCTTGACGTGGTACCAGTGATTCCGCCTGAGCTTCGCCCAATGGTGCAGCGCGACGGTGGGCGCTTCGCGACCTCAGACCTCAACGATCTGTACCGTCGCGTGATCAACCGCAACAACCGTCTGCGTCGCCTGCTTGACCTCGGTGCACCCGAGATCATCGTGAACAACGAGAAGCGCATGCTGCAAGAGGCCGTCGACGCGCTGTTCGACAACGGACGCCGTGGGCGCCCGGTCACCGGTACCGGCAACCGTGCGCTCAAGTCGCTGAGCGACATGCTGAAGGGCAAGCAGGGGCGCTTCCGCCAGAACCTGCTTGGCAAGCGCGTTGACTACTCAGGCCGTTCGGTGATTGTGGTTGGCCCGCAGCTCAAGCTGCACCAGTGTGGTCTGCCGAAGGACATGGCTCTTGAACTGTTCAAGCCATTCGTGATCAAGCGCCTGATTGATCTTTCACACGCACAGAACATTAAGGCTGCCAAGCGCATGGTTGAGCGCGCTCGCAGTGAGGTCTGGGACGTGCTCGAAGAGATCATTCGTGAGCGTCCGGTTCTGCTGAACCGTGCACCGACGCTGCACCGTCTCGGTATTCAGGCGTTCGAGCCGCAGCTCGTTGAAGGTAAGGCGATTCAGCTGCACCCACTCGTGTGTGCTGCGTTCAACGCTGACTTCGACGGTGACCAGATGGCTGTGCACCTGCCGCTCTCGGTTGAGGCTCAGGCTGAGGCACGCGTGCTGATGCTCGCTTCGAACAACATCTTGAAGCCTTCAGACGGCCGCCCGGTAACGCTGCCTTCGCAGGACATGATTATCGGTCTGCACTTCTTGACCACCGTGAAAGACGGTGCCACGGGTGAGGGTCGCGCGTTCGGCTCGGTTGCCGAAGCCATTCTTGCTCGCGATGAGGGCAGCCTCGATATCGCGGCGCTGGCAAAGATTCGACTGACCGGTTATACCGATGCCCAAGGTGTCACACACGAGCGCCCAGTGCTCGTTGAGACCTCGCTCGGTCGTGCACTCTTCAACGAAGCGCTGCCGCAGAACTACCCCTACTTTGAGCAGGTAGCCGATAAGGGCACGCTCTCAAGCCTGGTCAATGACCTTGCTGAGCGCTACCCGAAGGTCGAGGTCGCTGCGACGCTTGACCGCATCAAGGATGCCGGCTTCTACTGGGCGACGCGTTCGGGTGTCACGGTTGCGCTGAGCGACATCGTCACCCCCGAGAACAAGGCGCAGATTCTCGCTGAACACGAGAAGGCTGCTTCTGCCGTGCAGAAGAAGTACGAGAAGGGCCTGATCACTGACGCTGAGCGTCACAGCGAGTTGGTTGAGATCTGGACCGAGGCAACTGACGAAGTAGCCGCGGCGATGCGTGAGGCCTACCCCGCAGACAACACCATCTTCCGTATGGTGTCGTCGGGTGCCCGTGGTAACTGGCTGCAGATTCGAAACATCTCGGGTATGCGAGGCCTGGTGAGTGACCCGAAGGGTGAGATTATTCCTCGCCCGATCATTAACTCGTACCGTGAGGGTCTGTCGGTGGCTGAATACTTCATCGCGACCCACGGTGCGCGTAAGGGTCTCGCTGATACGGCCTTGCGTACTGCTGACTCGGGTTACCTGACCCGTCGTCTCGTTGACGTGTCGCAAGACGTGATCATTCGTGAAGAAGACTGTGGCACCGGCCGCGGCCTCGAGCTGGCGATTGCCGCAGCAGATGCCGACGGCACCCTGGTTCGTGACGATAACGTCGAGAACTCGGTGTACGCACGTACCCTGTCGTCTGACGTCGTCGATGCGAAGGGCAAAGTCATCGCAGAAGCCGGCAGTGATGTCGGCGACGTGCTGATCGACGCACTCGTTGCTGCAGGGGTCACCGAGATCAAGGTTCGCTCAGTGCTGACCTGTGAGTCGGCGGTAGGCGTGTGCGCAACCTGCTACGGTCGCTCGCTCGCAACCGGTCAGCGTGTAGACATCGGTGAGGCCGTAGGCATCATCGCGGCTCAGTCAATTGGTGAGCCCGGTACACAGCTGACGATGCGTACCTTCCACACCGGTGGTTCGGCTTCAGCTGAGGACATCACGCAGGGTCTGCCGCGTGTGCAAGAGCTCTTCGAAGCTCGCACGCCGAAGGGCTCATCTCCGATCGCTGAGGCAGCTGGTCGCATCACGATCGAAGACACCGAGAAGAGTCGCCGCATCATTCTCACTCCGCATGACGGCAGCGAGGAAAAAGCGTACCCCGTGCTGAAGCGTGCGACCCTCATCGTGGAAGACGGTGACGAGGTCGAACTCGGTCAGCCATTCTTGCAGGGCACCCTTGATCCCAAGGATATTCTGCAGGTGGGCTCGACCGAGAGTGGCAAGCACATTCCTGGTGAGCGTGCAGTGCAGAAGTACCTCGTTGAGGGCGTGCAGGGCGTGTACCGTTCACAGGGTGTGCCGATTCACGACAAGCACATTGAAGTCATCGTTCGCCAGATGCTGCGCAAGGTGACCGTGGTTGACCCCGGTGAAACCGATCTGCTGCCAGGTGAGCTGGTTGACCGCGCCCGGTACCAGCGCAGCAACCGCGAGGCGCTGCTTGAGGGCAAGCGCGCTGCAACCGCTCGCCCCGAAGTCATGGGTATCACCAAGGCTTCGCTTGCGACTGAGTCATGGTTGTCTGCTGCATCGTTCCAGGAAACGACCCGAGTGCTCACTCAGGCCGCCATGGAAGGCTCGAGAGACCCGCTTATCGGTCTGAAAGAGAACGTCATCATCGGTAAGCTCATTCCGGCCGGTACCGGTCTGGGTGTGTACCGTGACGTCGTCGTTGAGCCCACTGAAGAGGCGAAGGCCGAACGCTACCCAAGCCGCTTGTTTGCGACTGACGGCGCGTTCGACGAGAACGACCTGTCGTTCGTCGACTTCGATACGTTCACCGCTGAGGAGTTCAACCCGAGCGACTACAGTTAACGCACGTTTCACGCTCGCGCTGCACGATGAATCTGTCATGCTGCGCGAGCGTAGCGAGTCGCAGTAGCTGCACTTGAAATGAAACCGAGGGGCACCGTGAAAGCGGTGCCCCTCGGTTCTCTTTTCGGCGACACTCTTGCTATCTCTCCGTGAGCGCTGGAATGAGCAAGTACGCTGGCCAGCAAAGCGGTGTGTGAGTATGTCTGCTCATGCACGGTAGCCACTTGAGAGGTAATCCAATGAGCAATGAGCGCGAGAACCCAGAGGCGGGTGCGCCAATCGAGCAGACCGAGGCCACCGAGACCCAGCTGCTTGCTGCGGTCGAGCGGCACTCTGATGCGCCCTCTTCTGAGGCGTCCCCGAGCGCAGCTGCGAGTGCGGCCACAAATGATGCAGTCGCTGCTGTAGATGGCGGTGCCGCAGCAGTCGGTGCCGCCGACGGCGGCGCTGTAGCCGATGCAGCGGTGGGTGATGGGGCGGCTGCCGAACGCCCGAAGATTGCAGCGTTTCTTGAACCGCCGAGTGCTGCCGAACCAGAAACTGCGGCAGAGATTTTCGCTGCGAACGGTGCGAACGGTGCCAACGGTGTGGCAGGCAGCTTGACCGGCGGCACCGCGGCGCCGATCTCCGAGGGAGTCGTTGCGACTGAACCCGTGGCTGATGCACCAGTACTGGCTCCAGCAGCACAGGCACCATTGCCGCCGGTGCAAGACGGTGAGATCCGCATCAGCGCAGACCACCCCATGGCAGCGCTCTACATGCAGACGCCATTGCCGCCAGAGGTGAAGGGCAACCGGGGCGCGGGCGTGTTGATTGCGCTCTTGGCTGCCGTTGCGTTTGGGGTCGTCTACGCAGGTGTGCTTGCTCTCTGGCAGGCGCCCCACTTTCCGCCTTCAAGTTTCTTGGACCGTGGTCTGCTGCCGTGGGTGCTGAACTGGGGCTTCGCTGCCGCGGTGATCGGCTTCTTCGTCGGCCTCTCGTTGATGGTGCTGATCTTTGGCAAGGCTGGGTGGTGGGCCTACGCGATCTTTGGTCTCGTGCTTGCGGCATTTGTCTGGGCAAGCACGTTGCTGGGGTATGCGCTGACGGCTCATTTTGCTGGTGAGCAGGTGACGTTGCACCCGTATACGCTCGCCGTAGAATTTGGCTTGTTAGTGCCGGTCATTGCCGCTGGTGTGGTTGCCCGCGAGGTTGCGGTGTGGTTCGGTGCGTGGATTGGTGCGCGCGGCCGCCGCATCAAGCGTCAGAATGCTGAGGCTGTTGCTGAGCACGAGAAGGCATTGGCTGAGGCTCAGGCGGGTTAATCGTGTCTGAGCGCCGTCGTCGGGGTGTGACTCGCGGGTATGTCGCGGGTCTCACGCTTGCGGTGGTGATCATTGCGCTCACACTGTTGATTGTCGCGTGGTCGGCGATCTCGGTGTACGCAGCGAAAGAAGTTATTTCGACACCCGATATCGGTTCTGCGGTGGTGCCGCTGATGTTGTTGGTGCTGCTCTTGCTGCTCGCATGGAGCCTGTGGCGGCAGGCGCTGGTGCTGTTGCGGGGGCGCTATGGGCCGGCATGGGCCCAGATTGTGCTGATCTCGGTTGGCGGCTACTTGCTGTGGTGCGTCATGGGGGTCATCGCTGGCCTGTCATTGGCAGACACCTGGGTGAGCCCGTATGCGGCGAGCCTCGCGATTGTGTGGGGGGTGTCGTGCCTCATCTTCTGGGCTCTCTTAGCTCGTCGGGTCTACACTGATCGGCCGACTCCTAGATGGCCGTGGGAGCGTGACGACGATGACGGCCCTGACTGGAATCATCCCGACAACGATCCTTGGCGTGACGGGGATCGTGAATGAGCGAGCGTGATGAACTGCTGCCCGACGTCGTTGCTGAACGGGTGAGCGCTGCGGTCGATTCGTGGCTTCGCTGGTTGCCTCGTTGGGCGCCGGGTACGCATCGTGGCAAGTCTCGCATGTGTCGAAGGTGCATAGGATCGCCTGTTCTTGCGGCCGCTGGCCTTGCGGGCGATGTGCCGCACCAGGTCGTGCACGCATTGAACAGTCGCATGCAACGCATCATTGACCGGGCTGTTGACGATTACACCGAGCGGCAATTGCCCACGCTGCACGCAGAACTCACCGGTGAACAAATCTGGAATGCGGGTGGTTTCGAACCAGGTGCTGGCCTCGACCCTGAGTTTGAGGGGCTCGATCTTGACCCTGAAAGCGAGGACGAACAGCCGTTCTTGTTTACCATGGCCGAACTTGTCGAGCAGACCCGGCCTGAGCCGCCGTTGCCAAGGCCGCCGTTGACCAGTGACGAAAAGCGCCGCTTGCGCGAAGAGATCGACCTTGCTGATCGCGTCGCGCACAGTGTCGAGCAGCAACTGTGTTTTGCGCTTGCGTCACATCAGCCGCGAATCGAAGCCGCGATTGGCAGATTTGTCGAACCTCAAATTCAGGCGCTGCTTGATGAGCTGACTCGCCAGTTGCAGGCTCCACCGCAGTAGCGCCGCGGTGCGAAACTCGGCAATATGACGCCAAATGACCGCCAAATTCATATATTCAGCGGTTTCTTCCTAGAATTATAGGTAACTTGAGCCGCTCAACTTCGCGGTCGTTTTACTGACAGGATCATATTCATGAAATCACGCAAACTTTGGCGTGCGGCAGCCCTGGTGCTTCCGGCTGCACTGCTGCTCACCTCATGTTCAGAGCAGACCTCGGTTGCCCCTGAAGCTCCGGGTGCCGAGATCGAAATTCTCGGTAACTTCACCGGCGATGCCACGATTCCTGAGGCAGTGGACGCCGGGCTCGAGGTGGCACTGGTAACCCGCATCACTACCGGGTCATGGTACGAAACCTATGTTGCCGCGCTCGAGAACGAGGTCGAGGGGCTCGGTGGCACGCTGCAGATTCTTGACTCAGGCGATGACCTCGCGAAGATGGCATCGAACGTTGACACTGCGGTGAACTCGCAGGCCGATGTGATTCTGATCAACAATGGCACGGCAGAAGCCCTGAACGATTCGGTGCAGAAAGCGCTCGACGCAGGAATCGTTGTCGCCACCTATGACTCAGACATCACCCTCGATGGTGTCAGCTCAATCGACCAGAAC
This sequence comes from Leucobacter sp., assembly GCA_012510755.1. Classification (GTDB taxonomy): domain Bacteria; phylum Actinomycetota; class Actinomycetes; order Actinomycetales; family Microbacteriaceae; genus Leucobacter. The sequence continues at coordinate 97 of JAAZHL010000379.1, read as the reverse complement.
GATGCTGCGCTTGCAACCAACGGCCTGCAGACCCTTGCCGATGACTTCGACGGTGAGGCCGGCATTGTGGTGCTCTCGGTCGCAGGCTACGCACCGC
>JAAZHL010000378.1 GCA_012510755.1 Leucobacter sp. | reverse complement strand
TGACACGAGCCACCCGAAAATCACGGTGGTCGACCACCGCGAAATTTTTGCGGACTCCAGTGTTTTGCCCGTATTTAACTCGCACGCGATCGAATCGCAACTGCACCACATTGCAGGCTTGAGCGAACACTACCTCTACATGAATGACGACCTATTCTTTATGCGGCCAGTGCGCCCAGAGAGATTCTTCACTTCGAACGGGATGTCGAAGTACTTTGCCTCGCGTGCGCCACTTGACGTTGATGAGGTGACAGCACGAGATCTACCGGTGCTTGCCGCAGCTAAGAATGGCCGCGATTTCGTAAGACGCGAGCACGGCCGCATCGTTACAAACAAGTTCAAACATACTCCGCACCCGCAGTTGCGCAGCGTGCTGCAACAGATGGAGAGTGAGCACCGTGAACTTTTTCACCGCGTTGCTGCATCGAAGTTTCGTGACCCGTCAGACGTGTCGATCGCCTCGTCGCTCGCTCACTTTCACGCGTATGCGCTCGGCCGTGCCGTGCCGGGGTCGATCGCATATGACTACCTCGATATCAGCAGTGAGCGGGGGCCACTTCGCCTTGAATGGTTTGCCTACCAAGGCAAGCTCGAAGTGATCTGCTTGAACGACACCCATATCGAAGAGTCTGAGCAAGACGAGGTTTCGCGTATGCTCGCTGAGTTTCTTGAACGCAGATTCTCGGTAGTGAGCTCGTTTGAACGGTGAGGGTTGCTCGCTCAAAGATCTACCTGAGTGGCATGGAACTTGGACGAACGGCTCGCTGGGAGCAGCCGATGCTGAATATCTACTTTAAAGCGAGCAACTTTCTTCTTGCTGCTTGAAACAGAAGGGTTTACGCTCGCCCCACCGGCCTAACTTCTCAGGCCACCACAGAGGGAGCCCTCATGCCAAACATGTTTTTTGTCAACGTACCCACTCGAGACCTGGCGCGGTCAGATGCGTTCTATTCTGCGCTCGGGTTCAATAAGAATGAGACATTCTCGGACGAGCAAGCATCATGTTGGGTGGTATCCGAGCACATTTACATCATGGTGCTCGTCGAGGACTTTTTTGCGAGCTTTTTGCGCGACGGTGATGAACCGAACTTGCGCTCGAAAACTATCGGATCTCTCAACGCACTGTCAGTCGAGTCGGACTCAGAACTTGAACAGATGCTCGAGCGAGCGGTGGTGGGCGGCGGCAGTGTGTATCGCCCAGCGTTCTCACCGTTCGAAGGTATGACCGAAGCCGCGATGAAAGACCCCGACGGCCACGTCTGGGAATTAAGTTTCATGGACATAGGTAGCGCTTAAAAACTGCAACCGCCCTGAAATAAATGAGGGTCAAGCAAAATGTGAGGCCCAAGCACTGCACGCTGGTAGACTCGCGGCGTGGGCATCTCAAAGGCAGCGAGGCTTGTTTCGGGCGGCACGACGTTCTCGACCGCACTCGATGAGCAGCTGCTCGATGAGCGGCTAACGGTAACTTACGCGCAGTTTCTTGCCGAGCGCCCGCCCGAAGCCGACGAAGACGTGCACATGCTCGCCTCAGTCGTCGACCACGTGATCGCGCGACTCACCAACCCCGGCGACATCGTGCTCGACCCGTTTGCCGGATTCGGTACGACACTCGCGCGTGCCGCGGCACTGGGCCGCCAGGCTGCGGGGGTCGAACTCTTGCCTGAGCGGGTACAGCACATTCGGGCGCACACCCCGGCGGCGCGCGTGGTCGAAGGCGACGCGCGAGAGCTGCTGCGCCTCGTGCGGCCGCAAGCGGTCGGCGGTGATGCGATCCTCGCCCCTGACACCCCCGTCGATCTCGTGCTCACTTCGCCACCGTACATGACGGTAACGCATCATGAGGCAGACCCGTTGACGGCGTATGAACGCAACGGCGGCGACTACGATCGTTATTTGGCCGAGATGAGCGTGGTGGTTGCGCAGTGCGCACGACTGCTCAAACGTGGCGGCTATTTGGTGTGTAACGTGGCAGATATTTTCTACGAGGATCACATGACCCACCTCATCGGCGACTACGACGAGGTGATGCGGCGTCATCTCGACCCGGCCGGCATGACCGAAATCGTGTGGGACAGCCTGCCGCACGATCTTGTGCGCGATGCGCTGCTCGTGTATCGGCGCCGCTGACCGTGCGCGAGCTGCCAGGCTCTTAGCTGTTCCCGCCCTCCTCTGACAAGCCCATGTTGCGATGACGCGACCCGCAATAGTTTCGTTTCATGAAAGATTGCGCTGGCGGGTGCCAGGTGGGTGACGAGAGACGCGCGATGGTCGCGGGTGTGGGGGGTGCGGCGACCGCTGCTTTTCGACGTGCCGCGGTAACCCTACGTGCCACGGTAACCCGACGTGCCACGGTAACCCTACGTGCCACGGTAACCCTACGTGCCACGGTAACCCGACGTGCCACGGTAACTCTTTG
>JAAZHL010000377.1 GCA_012510755.1 Leucobacter sp. | reverse complement strand
CTCTTCGATTACTTCGGCGATCACTTTGAGAGGCAGTTAGTGTTCACGCTGCTGGGTCACAATCAGCCGCATGCGCTCAATGTGCTGCTGCGCAAACTTTCTGTAACCCGTCTTGGTGCGCTCCGGAGTGACGAGCCCCTGCTCTTCAAGAAACCGAAGCTTTGACGGAGTCAGGTCGCCAAACTCGCCCTGCAGCCGTTCGAGTACTTGGCCGATGCTAAATAATGCCGCCTCTGGTTGAACTGCGGCCGATTTCGCCGGCACCTAGTACTGCCCCGGCAGGTCGAAACGTGAAGCGAAGAACGTGAACTTGAACTTGCCCACTTGCACCTCGACACCATCGCTGAGTTCGACTTCACCGTCAATGCGCTCGGTGTCGCAGTAGGTACCGTTCAATGAACCAAGGTCACGAACACTGAATCGTGTGCCCTGGCGACTGAACTCTGCGTGACGGCGAGACACGGTGACATCGTCGAGAAATATGTCGACTGCAGGGTGACGACCCGCGACGGTGACGTCTTGATCAAGCAAGAATCGCGCGCCCAAATCTGGGCCACGCCGAACTACCAGCAAGGCTGCGCCCGACGGCAACGCTTCAACTGCTTCTTGCTCATCAATAGTGAGGTCGGTGGCCCGAGTTCGAATCATCGAGTTCAGGTCATCGCGAAACTGCTGTGTCGCACGAATCTCGGTCTCATCAGGCTTATGCGTCTGAGCTTCGGAATTCATTGGACCTCCAACCTCGGTGCTCGGGCAGCCTTCTTTCTGAGCTGCGATCCCTCTACGTTATCGCAGCCCGCGCGGCTATGCATCTCGAATACGGCGCGCCATGCACCCATTCGCGAAGCACTTGGGTATAGCCGCACCGTCGCAGCCCGTTATGCGCCCTCGTGTGTCTCGAGAAAGTCATAGACTTCATGCGACTCCACACCGGGAAAGGTGCCTGTGGGCAACGCCGCGAGCAGGCTCGTCGGGGTTGCAGCTTCTGGCCATGCAGCCGCCTCCCACTTTCGGGTGAGTTCATCTGAGGCACGTCGGCAACACCGCTCGTCAGGGCAGAACGACTTGGTACGGTGCGGTGTCTCACGGCCACGAAACCACTTCACTCCATCAAACGGCACTCCTACGCTGACTGAGTAGTGTCCTTCTTTTGCCTTCTCAACACGTGAGGTGCACCAGTAGGTGCCGCCCGCGGCCATGTCGGTGTATTGGTACCACGGGTTAAAGAGATCGGGCTGGCTAAAGACCGTGCGCGCCGTCCAGTTGCGACACACCATCGCCCCTTCAAGGTTGCCAAGTGCATCAGACGGAAATCGAACGCCGTCATTCTCATAGGCCTTAATCAGGGTGCCCGACTCGTGCACCTTCATAAAGTGCACCTCGAGATCGAGATGAGTGGTCGCGAGGTTGGTAAACCGGTGGGCAGCCATCTCATACGACACACCAAAGGCATCTCGCAGGTCTTCCATTGAAATCTGCCGCTGATGTTTCGCTTCATTCAGATATTCAACGGTTGTTCGCTCTGGCAACAGCACCGCACCGGCCAGATAGTTTGCTTCAACCCGCTGCCGCAAGAACTCACCATAGCTGCGGGGTTCTTCGTGGCGACACACGAGACTCGCGAGGGCCCGCAGAATCGGGGCACGGGCATCTCGAGATGGCAAATTCGAGCCCAGATAGATGCGCTGATTGCGACGATCGATGACCGATCGAGTGGAGTGCGGCAAATCATTCACATAGTGCAGGGTGAAGCCAAGCTTCTCCGCAATATTAGAGATTGACTGCTGAGAGACTGGGCCACCCGAGTACCCCACCATCTCGAGCAATTGCCGAGCCTCTTGCTCGAGCTCGGCATAATAATTGCCACGCACCCGCATCTCGGCACGAAGCTCAGTATTTGCTCGACGCGCTTCTTCTGGAGTCGCAGCTCGTTCCCGGTGCAGGCGCTCGATCTCTTGATGCAGCCCCAGTAAGGCCTTCAGTGTGTCATCGGGGGTTGCCTTCGACACCCGAATGGGCTGAATGCCCAGTGCAGAAAAGACTGCGCCGCGCTGCGCTCGCTCAACCGCAATTTCTAAAGCTGCTCGCTCGCTCGGCGCCTCATCAGCAAGCAGTTCGTCAACGGAGCTTTCGAGGGCTTGCGCGAGCGCCCGCAACACAGGCAGGCTCGGTTCACGTTTGCCATTCTCGATTGCTGAGACCTGCGAGGGTGCACGGTTAATTGCCGCGGCCAATTGCTCAAGTTTCATGCCCAGCTGGGTTCGGCGCTCACGCACTCGGCGCCCGAGGGTCAGTGCATCTG
>JAAZHL010000376.1 GCA_012510755.1 Leucobacter sp. | reverse complement strand
GCCCATTTGTGCACGAGCGGTGCGGTAGAGGCTCGGTAGATCGCTTACGCTTGCTTTACGAGGATCAGGCCCGCGCCTCAGGCGTGCTTAGGTGCTTCGCCACGTCGAGCGGCTTGCGGGGCTTGGCCTTGCGGTCGCGATCGGGGATGCCGCCGACGTAGATCCAGCCGAGTAGTTGCTCGTGCTTGTCGAGGCCGTGAGCCTTGCGAATCGCCTTGTGTCGAGCAGCCTCGCCGGTGCGCCACATCGTGCCCCAACCGGCTTCGTGCAGCACCAGGCCAAGATAGTGGGCGACGCCTGAAGCAACGGACTCTTGCTCCCAGTAAGGCACCTTTGAACTCTTGCGGGGTGAGACCACGATCGCCAGCACCAGCGGGGCGCGTGTCGATTTCGCGACGCCTTTCTCTTTAGTGGTGCGGTTGGCTTTCGCGAGCGACTTGCCGAGCCGCAGCCGGTCGTCGCCGCGAAATTCAATGACGCGCCACGGCCGAAGCGACGAGTGGTCAGCGACGCTCGACATTGCGCTCAGCACGTGCTCGAGTTCGGCGCGGCTGGGCGCCTCATCGGTGACCTTCGAATGTGACCGACGTGCACGCAGCGCGGCAAGGGCAGGGGTGTCTGCTGGGTGTGATGCGACGCCAAGCGTGTTTGCGGGGCGAGGATCGCGCGATCCTTTCATGATGCTCCTTCTTTGCGGGCGACAGGCTGCCCAAGATCCCGAGGGGCGAGCGCCTTCTTAGATGTTAGTCTCACGCGTTCTTGTGTCATCGAAGTGAAAATTTTGGCTCTCAGCTTGCAACGTCAGATGATATTCGTCAGACTTAGTGGGGTAACTGAGGTTAGGTATGCCTCAGCTAGATCCGATGGGGGAGCCAAGGGCTCCCATTTTGTTTGTCTTTTGTTCACTAGGAGTTGCCTTGAAGGCATTTCACAAGCAGCTACGAGGCAGCCTCGCGGCCACGCTTTCTGCAGCATTGATTCTGAGCGGTGTGCTGCTATCAGCGCCGACTGCGTACGCAGACGAGACTGACGCTGCCGCGGCGGCTGCCTCGGCACAGGTTGCCGAGACGCCCGCCGATGAGCAGGTCGCTGCACAGTCAGAAGAGCAGCCAGCTGGTACGGCAGATGAGGGTGAGCCCGCTGGCGAGGCTGCCGCTGGGCAAGTACCCGCTGACGAGGCCCCTGCCGAAGAAGCGCCTACCGAAGGGCCGGCCGATGAAGTGCCCGCTGACGCTCCCGCCGATGGCTACGACGCCGCAAATGCGGCGAAGGCGCCGACTGTGCAGAAACGCTCTGTGTCTGCACTCGCTGCGGGCCCCACAGTGACGGTTGAGAGTCTCGAAGCATCAGCAGCAGGTCTTGAAGCAGAGTTCAAAGCAACTGGCTTGCCGGGAGCAATCTACGGTGCAATCATCGAGCGCGGTACTGACGCTGAGGTTGGCATGGGTGGCGGCTATGTGGCATTTGCTCATCCGTTTCCGACCGTCACCAATGGTGAAGCGACTTTCTCGCTGACTGCACCCACCGCAGTTCTCGACCGCACAAAGCAGTACGAGATCGTGGTCTGGAGGGCCCATTCAGCCATCACCGAAGTCAACGTCTATGCTCGCGCCACTCTTGACGTGACTGTGGCACAGTGGAACGTGCTGTTCCCGCCAGGGCCACCTCGTGTTGAGGTGGTTGGTGATGTGACTGATCTTGATCCGAGTGTGTCGAACACGGTGACGGTCAAGGGATACAACTTCTTCCCTGATGGTGCTGCGACGAATGGTGGTCGCCCGCCGTTGGCT
>JAAZHL010000375.1 GCA_012510755.1 Leucobacter sp. | reverse complement strand
GGTCTGTGCATCTGCCGTCTCGTTCTCGGCCGCAGCCAAGGTGCCATCATAAGGAGTAATGCTTCCATATTCGCAGAAGAAGTAAATTTCACAAAACAGAACTATCGAAAAAGTTCACCCCAGAGAACGGCCGTAATGGCCGCTCTCGGGGGCCCAAGATAGAACCTAAGCAAATAAGTTTCAGCCGCGACGACCCAAATTGGTCGTCAACGCAGTTGCTGTGAGGCGGCCCCGCACCATCGCCGCCGGCAACCTCACAGTTTCAATACGCACCTCAACCGAAAAGAAGTCACCATGAACACCATGACAGCCACCTCAAGCATCGAGGTGCTCGGCCCCCAGTTCAAACGATCTGAAGAAATCCTCACTGACGATGCCCTGCAGTTTCTCAGCGAACTGCACCACCGCTTCGCAAGCAGCCGACACGAACGACTGGCCGCAAGGCAGCGCCGTCGCTTTGAAATTGGCAATGGCCGCGACCCGAAGTTTCGCGACGACACCCGTGCGATACGCGAAGACCAGAGCTGGCGCGTTGCTGGCCCAGGTCCGGGGCTCGAGGATCGCCGGGTAGAGATCACCGGCCCAACCGACCCGAAGATGACCATCAACGCACTCAACTCTGGTGCACGCGGGTGGCTTGCCGATCAAGAAGACGCAACAAGCCCGACCTGGCGCAACGTGATCGGCGGACAGCTCTCACTGTTTGATGCGATTCGAGGCCAGCTCAGCTACACGAGCCCAGAGGGCAAGGAGTACCGGGTCACCGCAGAACGCACCCCGACCATTGTGATGCGCCCCCGTGGCTGGCACCTGGTCGAGAAGCACATGCGGTTTACCGACGCACAGGGGCAAGCGGGTGCAGCTTCTGGCAGCCTCGTTGATTTTGGCCTCTACGCATTCCACAACGCCACTCGGCTCATCGAGAACGGCCATGGGCCATACTTCTACATCGCAAAACTCGAGTCGAGCGAAGAAGCAAAACTGTGGGACGACGTGTTCACGTTTACTGAGGAATACCTCGGTCTCCCCCACGGCACCATTCGTGCGACCGTGCTCATCGAGACGCTACCTGCCGCGTTCGAGATGGAAGAGATTCTCTACGTCATGCGTGACCACATCGCGGGCCTAAACGCAGGGCGCTGGGACTACATCTTCTCGATCATCAAGAACTACCGTGGCCGTGGCGCACGCTTCGTGCTGCCAGACCGCAGCGAAGTCACGATGACCGTGCCCTTCATGCGCGCGTACACCGAGTTGCTTGTCAAGACCAGCCACAAACGAGGGGCGCACGCCATTGGCGGCATGAGCGCGTTCATTCCTAACCGTCGCGACCCAGAAGTAACTGCACGCGCTGAAGAGAAAGTGCGCGCCGACAAGCAGCGTGAAGCAGCTGACGGCTTCGATGGCACATGGGTGGCACACCCTGATTTGATCTCGATCGCAGAAGCCGAGTTTGATGCGGTGCTGGGCGCGCGCCCAAATCAGGTTGATCGTCAACGCGACGACGTCCAGGTGACGGCGGCAGATTTGCTCGACGTACGCATCGGCCGTGAGATCACCGAGGCGGGCGTGCGCGACAACGTATCTGTTGCGATTCGCTACATCGAAGCCTGGTTGCGCGGACAAGGAGCCGTCGCCATCGACAACCTCATGGAAGACGCCGCCACGGCCGAAATCAGCCGTTCACAGATTTGGCAATGGATTCACCAAGACCAGTCGACTGCCGAGGGTACACGCATCACTCAACAGTGGGTACGCGAACTGGTGCAAGAGACGGTTGCAGGATTCGACCGTTTCGAAGCCGACCGTTTCGAAGATGCAGTTGCGCTCTTTGAAGACGTAGCATTGGGTGAAGATTTTCCGACCTTCCTCACCGTGACCGCCTACAGCCGCTACCTCGTCGACTGCTAAGCGCACAGAAACGCTGAGGGGCGTGCGTCCGAACACCGGATGCACGCCCCTCAGCGTTTGCGTTAATGCATTCGGTCAGACTGCTCAATGGCGGGTGCAAGTTCGTCGATCATGATGGTTTCATCGTCAAGCTGCCCGGTGCGATAGGCGGCACGACCAACCATGTGGGCCGCAATCGGCGCAGTCAACGACTGAAAGACAAAGATCGGCAGCAACGCTAGCAGAGTGAACCACGACCGATCATGCAACGCGATGGCGGCGATTGTCAGCAGCAGCCCAAACACTTGAGGCTTTGTCGCCGCGTGCAACCGGCTTAATACATCAGAGAACCGCAGCAAACCCAAGCCGGCCACCACCGAAAATACCGTCGCCGCGATTAGGCACACGAGCGACAGCACATCGAGCACTATCTCAAACATGCTCAGTTCCCTTCGCTTGGGCGTTCACATCATGCTCAAAAGCTGCTTGACGCTTCACGTAGCGCGCCACGACGATGGTCGCCAACACGGCAGTCGCCGCAATTGCCACCATGATGGGAATGCTGTTGGTATGCCCCCGCAAAGCCATGTCGGCACCAATGGCGAGCATGAGAGTCGTCAGCAATACGTCAGAGGCAACCATTCGATCAAGAATGGTCGGGCCCCGCACAATTCGAATGATCGCAGCGATTGCGGTCACTGCGAGGCCCCCAATGACGACCGCCACGGTGACTGAGTAGAAGACGCTCATTTGATGGCCTCCACTTCAGCGCGGGGGCCCGCAGCCCGAATCAGCAGCCGCTCAATATAGCGGGTCTGCTGCTTGATCTGCCGAATTTCCTTCTGCGTCGGCGTGTTCAACACATGCAGGTAGAGCGTTGACGAGAAGCGGTCGACTTCGACGACAAGTGATCCTGGTATCAATGAAATTGTCAGCCCCACCAGCGTCAAAATAAAGTCAGAACTCGTGCGCAATCGCACCGCCACAATTGCTGTCGCCGGGCTTGGCCCGGGGCGCAGCGCAAGATAGGCAACCTGAACCGAAGCAAGTGCGAGGTGCCACAAAAAGAAGAACAGATACCTGAGCGCCCACCACAGGTTGAAACGCCCAGCCAACTCCACCGGCGGAAGATAAAACAACCGCATGGTCAGCATAGAAACTACAACCCCACTCACCAGACTGAGCCACGAAATTTCACGCCACAGCAGCATCCAAGTGATAATCAGGCCAATCAGCAATGGCAGCTCATGCCACCGAAACAACCGCCCAATGCCCCGGCTACGTTCCCTCACGACCCCTCACCTACTTCGCCGCTCAGCGGGTCATAGCCTTCAACTACGGTCTCGCCGCTGCCCCCATTACCCGCGGAGGTCTGCTGTTCAAGCACTTCTGCAACCAGAATTCCGGGCTCGACAATACGCTCACCCGCACGGGTGGCGTAGTCGTACAGCGGGCCAGCAAACACGGTGAGCAGCAGGCTGAAGATCACCATGCCCGTGGTCGCCGCCACCATCAATGTGGGAGTGTCACGCTGATCGCGCAGCGGAAGAGCGTCAGGCGCATCATGCAGATGTTCAAGCAGTGCCGCCTCACGCCCCTTCAGCATTGCCGCCTCGGTGCTGCCGCCGCTGGTCGCGGGAGTCGCAGCGGTTGCCGTGATCGTGGGCGTGGGTGCCGTTGCGGTTGTGGGAGACGTGGCAGCCGTAGACGTGGAGCCGGCAAGGGCAGTGTCGCGGGGACGCCAGAACGCAAGCGTCCACGCACGGGCAAGCGCGTAAAGCGTCAGCAGCGACACGAGCGCACCCACACCGATCAACCAGTACGCGCCCGGGGTACCCAGGTCAGCCGCCGCGGTGAAGAGACCGAGCTTTCCGATGAAGCCAGAAAATGGCGGAATACCGCCAAGGTTCAGCATTGGGATGAAGAACAACACCGCAACGAACGGAGCCGCACGCAGCATGCCGCCAAGGCTCGTCAGCGAAGTCGTGCCCGCGTGGCGCTCAAGCAAGCCAACCGCGAGAAAGAGCGTGGTCTGCACGACAATGTGGTGTGAAATGTAGAAGATCGTAGCCGCATACCCCATGCTCGTGGAGAGGCCAATGCCAAAAATGAGATAGCCAATATGGCTGATGAGCGTGAACGACAGCAAACGCTTGATGTCAAGCTGCGATACTGCGCCCAGGATGCCGACAAGCAACGTGAGCGCAGCAATCACGAGCAACAGCTTGTCTATGTTCGAAAATGGAAACAGCTGGGTTTGGCTGCGAATGATCGCGTATACGCCAACCTTGGTCAACAAGCCGGCAAAGACTGCAGTGACCGGAGCTGGTGCGGTCGGGTAGGAGTCAGGTAGCCAGAACGCGAGCGGAAACACTGCTGCTTTCACGCCGAATGCGATGAGCAGCGCGAGGTTCAGCAATAGCTGCAGATTCGAAGGGAGCTCAGCGATGCGCAACGTGAGTTGTGCAATATTCACCGTGCCCGTGGCCGCATAAATCAGCGCAATGGAGGCGAGAAACAAGATTGAAGAAACGAGCGAGACGACGACATACGTGACTCCCGCACGAATTCGAGGCCCCGTGCCGCCGAGCGTAATCAGTACATAGCTCGCGACCAGCAAGATCTCGAAACCTACATAGAGGTTGAAGAGGTCACCGGCGATGAACGCATTACACACCCCGGCGCCCAAGACGAGATAGGTCGGATAGTAGATCGAGACAGGCGTCTCATCGTCGCCGTCAGCAAGACCCTGGCCCAGTGAGAACAGCAGCACACCGAGCAGCACAACCGCTGAGATCAGCAGCATCAGTGCGCTGAGTCGATCAACGACCAATGAGATGCCGAATGGTGCAGCCCACCCGCCAACTTGCATGACGAGGGTCCCGTGCTGATCGACCCACGCCATGAATACCGCGCTGAGCGCCACCACGATAGCCAGTGCCGCGACGGTGATCGTCTGTTGCGCACGTCGGCGACCCGGTAGCGCAAGCGCGAGCGCAGCTGATCCCAACGGAACCAGTACGACAAGTGGAATCAGTGAGATCATCGCTCTAGCTCACTCAGTTCTTCATCATCGTCAAGTTCGGGGGTCTGGGCAAGTTCTTCGTCAGTAACTTCTTCGGTGGTGAGCGATTCAGCTTCAACAAGTTCGACATCGTGGTCGTCATCAACCACAGTGTCTTCACCCTCGCGTGCGAGACGCCAGCTGCGGTAGATGAGCGCCAGCATAAACGCACTCACACCGAACGTAATCACGATCGAGGTCAGTATGAACGCTTGCGGCAGCGGATCACTCATGTTCTCTGCGTCAGTAGTGCCGGCGATCGGCGCGGAACCAAACTTGCCAGAGGTGAGAAACAGCAGCAGGTTTGTGGCGTTGCCCACCATGAGAAAGCCAAGCAGCACTCGAGTGAGGCTGCGATCAAGCAGCAGATAGACGCCGCCAGAGTAGAGCACCACCATCACCGCGACCAAGACGAGTGGCATTGAAACGGTCATGATGCACTCCCCTTCGATGTCTCAGCCTCGTCAAGGGAGGCCTGCATCTCGTCTTCTTCTTGCTTATCGACTTCAGCACCAAGGCTGCGCAACACGTCGAGCACGAGCCCAAACACGACCAGGTAGACGCCAATATCAAACAGTGTCGAGGTGACGACTGGAAGCACCCCGAACACTCCAAGGTCGACATCAACCCAGGCCGAGGCCAATGCGGCCTGCCCGAAGAAGAGTGGCAAGATCGCCATTGTCACGGCCAACGCGAGCCCGGCGCCAAGAATTCGACCAGCGTCTACTGGCACTGTCGCGCCGAGTTCGTCGCGTCCGCCGGTGAGGTATCGTGCGACCAGCGCTAGCCCTGCAACAAGCCCCGCAGAGAAGCCGCCGCCGGGTGAGTTGTGGCCGGTCAACAGCAGGTAGAACGAAAGCAAGATGAGGGCGTGAAAGATGATGCGCACCACGACTTCAAGCAAGATTGATCTGCGTGACGGGTCAAGGCTGCGGCCTGCGAGCAGCCAGGTGCGGCGCTCAGCAGGATCGTTCGGGTCTTCAACACGTCGGATGTACTCGTGCACCTGATCTCGTGCGTCGCGTCGACTGAGTTTCGGCAGGGTGTCGACGCGGGTACTCAAGAACACGAGTGAAGCGACTCCTGTGGCTGCGGCGAGAATCACTGAAAGTTCACCCAGGGTATCCCAGCCACGAATGTCAACGAGCATGACGTTCACCACGTTCGCTCCGTGCCCGCCGGCTTCAGCTAGGCCAGGCATGTACAACGATATTGGGTCGGCGACTCTGCCGCCGAGCGCTACCAGCGCAAACAGCCCGATCGTGACACCGACGCCGGTACCGATCAACGCCCGAATCCAGCGTCGGCTCACGGTCGCCTTCACACCGATCTGTTTCGGCAAGCGCCGAATGACGAGCACAAATGCGATGAGCGTCACTGTCTCAACCAACACCTGTGTAAGCGCAAGGTCGGGGGCACCGTGCAGCGCGAAAATGGCCGACAGCCCATAACCCGTCACCCCCACCAAGATGACCGCTTGGAACCGCGTGTGTGCCCGCAGCGCGAAAATTGCAGCGACGATCATGATGAGCGCGATCGGCACCTGCACTGGTGAAGTCCAGAGCTGCACTTGCTCAGGCCAGAGTGGTGACGAGAACGCTAACGTACCGCCAAGGGTCGCGACCGTGACTGACAGAATCACTGCGAGATAGAAGGGCAACGAACCACGTTGGGTCAACGCCGTCAGGCGCACAGCAATCACGTCAAGCCAGTGCGTCACCAACCAGTAGACGTGAGCCGCAGAGAGGCGCTCTGGGAGTCCTGGAAGTGTGCGGTCACTGCGAATTGCGATAGCCGCAACAACAGCACCGAGCCCAAGCACCACAGCGGAGGTGATCAGAGCTGGCGTGACACCGTGCCAGAGTGCAAGATGCTCGGCTCCACTGTTCGGCACGGCGACCTGCAACAACCCATCTGTGTATACCGATGCGACACCCCCAACCAGGGTCAGTAGCACGAATACTGTTGGGGCCACCAAGATGAGGGGTGATTCGCGGTGCACGAGCGTGCAGAGCGGCACTCGTGACTTCGTAGCGAACGCACCCCACAAGAAGCGAGTCATGTAGGCGACCGTGAGAATGCTGCCCGCGACGGCAATGACGAACGCGAACATTGCGAGCGGCGACTGCTGGCCAATGACGAAGAGTTCGGTGAACGCAGATTCTTTTGCCACGAATCCGATAAACGGCGGCACGCCCATCATGCTGAGAGAGGCGAGCACCGCGAGTGTCGCGAGTCCGGGCGCCTGTCGACCCAACCCGCTGAGCTTTCTCACATCACGGGTGCCGGTGCGGTGGTCAACAACTCCGACGACAAGGAACAGTGGGGCTTTCGCAAGTGCGTGCGCAAACAACAGCGCAAGCCCGGCGAACGATGCACGCGGGTCACCCACACCGAACACCATAACGAGCAGGCCGAGCTGGCTTACTGTGCCATGAGCCACGATGAGTTTTATGTCGTGTTGACGCAACGCACGCAGGCCACCGGAGATCATCGTAATGGCGCCGAGTATGACGAGGGTTTCACGGAATCCGACCACATCGCCGAAGCCCGTTGAAAAACGTGCGATTAGGTAGACGCCAGCTTTCACCATCGCAGCGGCGTGCAGGTAGGCACTGACTGGGGTGGGTGCCGCCATTGCACCGGGCAGCCAGAAGTGAAATGGGAAGATCGCAGATTTCGAGAGCGCACCTGCCAACACTAAGAACACCGAAACGTGTACGAGTGTGCCTGTCGGGGGTGCCGCAAGAATCTCAGAGAGATTCGCGGTGTCTGCTGCATGAGCGAGAAACACCAAGCCCACGAGCATGGCGAGGCCACCGGCGGTCGTGACCATCAGAGCTTGCAGAGCTGCGGCGCGGCTCGTGCGCAAACGAAAACTATGCGCGATCAACAAAAACGAGAAGACTGTCGTGGCTTCCCAGAAAATGAAGAGCAGGTAGACGTTGTCGGCCAAGACCAGCCCAAGCATGCTGGCGGCGAACCCTAGGAAGACTGAAGCGAACCTGGCAAGGCCTTCGTCATTTTCTTCGAAGTAGTTTCGGCAGTAAAAAAGTATGAGCGCGCCCGCCCCCGACACAAGCAGAGCGAACAGCCAAGAAAGCATATCCATGCGGAAGGTCAGGTCGAGCCCGAGCTGAGGCAGCCAGCTGATGGATTCAGAGACGGGATCGCCTTCTGGCTTCATACCGAGAAGCACAAAGAAGGCGGCAGCAGGCCCAGCGGCAGCAACGAGGAACCCGGTGTTATTCAGCCTGCGAACAATCGGATAGGTGATGATGGCAAACAGAGCTAGCGCGAGTACTAACGCCGCTAACATCCCCATCCACAATCTCCGTTCCGCCTCGAGTGAGTGCCACGTATAAGTCTACCGGTTGCCAGTTGAGAGCTTGACGAAAAACCATAGGTCAGCGCCACAAAATGGCAACAAAAAAGGGGCTCACCTTAGGTCAGCCCCTTTGGAAAAGGAGTCCGGCGGTGTCCTACTCTCACACGAGGTCCCACCCGCACTACCATCGGCGCAGTCAGCCTTAGCTTCCGGGTT
>JAAZHL010000374.1 GCA_012510755.1 Leucobacter sp. | reverse complement strand
GTGCAGCTACATCCGGGTGCATCTGGATACCTGAAACTGCCTGTCACGAGTAAAGTTTCGAGTAGGCGCTGGCCGCTGCGCGCTGCAGCGGAGCGAGCAACCAGAGCACCAAACCGACGAGCACCCACGCGCTGAGCGTCAGCGCGGCTACGCCCCCGCCCGCCCCGCCGAACTAGGCCACCGATCGCACCAGCGTTCCCGCAGCACCCGGCGGCAGCATCTGGCCGATCACCGCGCCGCCGGAGGGCAGCCACGCAGCGCTTGTCGCAATACCCGCGAACGGGTTGCCGAGAAACATCATGGCCATTGCGCCGATCGTGAATCCCTTGGCCCCGAAGAGTTCGTTGAGCCCTGCAAGCGGCAACGCAAGCGCTGCGATGCCCAGCGAGACGGCTCCTGCCACCGGCCAGAACGAATGGTCAATGCTGCCAAACATGAACTGAAGCACCGCGGCCACCACAGTACCGCCAACGAGCGAGAACCCGATAAGCCCGCCCAGGATCCAGCCCCGGTGCCCCGCCAGCACGGAACGATAGGCGACCACCGGCACGATGCCACCAAAGACGAGAGGGAAGGCAAGTCCGCCGACACCAACGCCGGTAGGGTCAGATTCGGGGAGCGCGACAACGTCGGTCACGTGAGCATCGAGGTTGAACACCTCGGCGATCGCCGTTCCGGCCGCACTGATTGTGCCCGAGACCGCCGTGGACCCCGCGCTGGCAATCAAGACCTGCATGGTCTCGCCGCTCAGATCAACCCCGCCCGCTAGCTCACGCTCTTCGATCGCCGTGCGCAAGTCGTCGGCCGACGCGACCGGCTGCGCGGCAAAGGCTCCCGGCGCCTGGGTGTCGAGCACCGCTTCGACCTGCTCGATCATCGCGGTGTCGCCGACGATGCCGATCGCCAGATTTTGAGGGCCAGACTTCAGCGACGGCATGATGAACAGCATGAGGAGCGCCGTCAAGATGACGGCTAAGCCAGCCGTCATCCCAGCCCACAGCACCACGGCTCGCGGCTTGGCTTTGGGCCCACTCTTGGTCGAGCCCGCTATCTCCTGCGCGGGTGCATCACTCATGTTTGATCCTCAATCAAAACTTTATGGAGGATATTCCTCCACTTATCTACTGGATGATTTTCCTCCGGTTTGGGATACTTGTCAAGATGCTTCACGAGAAGGGGGTGCAATGCGCGCAGATGCCGCACAGCGCCAACGTCGAATCCTAACCGAGGCGAGACACCTCTTCGCTGAGCGTGGTCACGACATTTCGCTCGACGCCATCGCTGAGGCGAGTGAGGTCGGGATCGCGACGCTCTATCGCAACTTTGCCTCCCGCGCCGACCTTATCGTCGCAGTCACACTCGATGTCATCGCAGATATCGAGGCAGCGCTCGCTCAGGCGCAAGCCGCAATTACGGCGTCACCTCAGCGCGCCTGGGAACAGCTCGTGCGCGAACTTGTCGGCCTCAACCTCGGTGCTATGACCGATGCCGTCGGAGACGCGAGCGGCTGGAACGCGCCACCAGAGGTCACCGTGGCGCAAGACGCGACACTCAAACGATTCGACGACACGTTGCGCACACTCGCCCACCACGATGCGGTACGAAGCGATCTGAGGGCCATCGAAACCATCGTCGCCATAGGCATTCTCACGCGCCCGCAGCCCGAGGCTATTCAGCGGATCACCCCGCACCTCGTCGATCACCTTGTCGACGCGTTTCTCGCGTGGAGCCGTCGGGCCTGAACCAAGCGCAATACGCACAAAACACTGTCATATCCTGCCCATGAACCGAAAATAGCCCCTGGCCAGAGTCTGAAAACACCTGGTCAGGGGCTATTTTGTTCGCGTGCGCGAGGGGGGACTTGAACCCCCACGTCCGAAGACACTGGAACCTAAATCCAGCGCGTCTGCCAATTCCGCCACTCGCGCCAACCACTCAATCCTAGCGGTAGCGACGGTCGCGCAACTCGACAAGCACGCCGAGTAATCAGCTCTTGAGAGATTCGCGAAACTTCTTGCCACTAAACGGCTTGCCCGCCATCACAGAGATCGGGCACACATCAAGCGCACCAACCGTCAAGAACAGCAGGCCAGGCGCTGCAAGCAGCCACCACCAGCCGCCGAGGATCGCGCCTAACGCGATGAGGGCAATACCCACAATGGCGCGGGTCCACCGACCGGCGGTCGAATTGAGAAAAATGAGAATAGGCACGCACGACTCCGATTCGAGAAACCAACAAACCAATAATACCCCCCTGGGTATTTAATTGGCTAATCCTCGACCCGCGTGCTGCACTTCGCGATTCTGGGGTCAGCTCACGTCGCAGCAAAATGACCGAAGTGAGCCTAAATCCGCCCCAGAACGACGCCACAGAACGACGGGGCAGAATCGCGCCACAACCTACCAGCCCTCGGTGAGCACCCGGTCGAGCTGAGCCACCACGAAATCTGCGCTCGACGCCGTCAAACACAGCGGCGGTTTCACCTTCAGCACGTTCGAACGCTCAGAGGTCGTGAGCATCACCACACCCAGCTCACGCAAACGCTCACAGATCGCCTCGGCCTCGGCCGTGGCCGGTTGCAGCGACTCTCTGTCACGCACCAACTCGACTCCAAGGTAGAGCCCCTCGCCATGGATCGGCCCAATCAGATCGTGCTTCGCGGCGAGCGCCGCAAAACCGGCGACGAGACGCGCCCCAATGATGCGCGCGTTCTCTTGCAGGCCCTCGCCTCGCATCGCATCGAGCACGGCCAGCCCCACCCGGCATGACAGCGGGTTGCCACCGGTCGACGCAAAAAACTGCCCCTGCGACGACAACGCATCGGCTACCCGCTTCGACGTAATCACCCCGCCAATCGGAAAGCCGTTGCCCATCGGCTTCGCAATCGTGATGATGTCGGGCACCACCCCCGACTGTTCGAAACCCCAAAAACTCGACCCCATACGACCGAAGCCGACCTGCACTTCGTCAGCGATGCACAGCCCGCCAGCGGCTCGCACCAGCCGATATGCCTCGGCCAGGTACCCCTCGGGCAACACGACTCCCCCAGCATTGCCGAGCACCGATTCGCAAATGAAGCCCGCAGCCTCCCGGCCCTCGTCGGCCAACCGTTCAAGGTCAGCGGCGAGGTCTGCGGCATACGCAGCCCCAACC
>JAAZHL010000373.1 GCA_012510755.1 Leucobacter sp. | reverse complement strand
GGTTCAAGTGTCGGGGTGAGCCGGGTTACCACCCGTGCTGACCTGCCAGCTGCGCTCGAGGTGGCCTTCGCCGAAGACAGCGTCGTGCTTGTTGAGTCGGGCGTAGTCGGCCGCGAGGTCGAGATCGCCGTGCTCGAGGGTCGCGGCGCAGATGCACCGCGCGCGAGCACCGCGGTTGGAGAGATCGTCTTCACCGGGCGGGACTTCTATGATTTCGAAGCAAAGTACCTGGGGGCAGCCGGAATCGAGCTTGCACTCCCGGCAGACGTGACCGAAGCCGAATATCGAGCGCTGCATGACGCTGCGGTGTTGGCGTTCGAGGTGACGCAGTGCGCGGGGCTTGCACGCATCGACTTCTTTTTGACCGAGCACGGGCCAGTGCTCAACGAGATCAACACGCTGCCCGGGTTCACCCCAATTTCTATGTACCCACAGCTGTGGCAGCACTCGGGGCTCGGCTACACCGAGCTCATCACCGAGCTCATCGAGTTGGCTATCGACCGGCACCGGTGAGCTTCTGACTTGATGACGCTGGCGCAGCCTATGACACGGGCAGTTCGGGCTCGTCGAAGTCCATGAGACTCAGGCACTGGCGAGACTGCGGCAGCAGCTTTGCGATCGCAGCGAGATCGGTGACGGTTGAGGTGCCACTCGCGACCTCGCTATTGACGAACACCTCGAGGCCAGGTGAGCGGCCGTACGCTTCGAAACGGTAGAGCGGGGCGTTCGAGCGGTCGATGATCCAGTCGACACCGTTGACGTTGACGCAGTCGTCAGTGGTGGGGCCACTCGGCTCAATGCCGCAGCGCAGCTCGACGCCTACGGGGTCGCCCCAGGCGCCGGTGGATTGCGCATTGGTGCTGCGCTTGTCGAGCCCCGCAACTTCGCCAGGGAGACGCACGATGACGTCTGCGCACGCAGGGTTGTTGGCGTCTTCGGCGGGGTGCATTGGGACGCTCCCTGCGCAGGCGGCAAGCCCTGCCATGAGCGCGCATGCGGCGGCGATCGAACCTACCATGCGGCTCGTGCGACGTAGTTGGGTTGTACCAATGTTGACTTGGCTCACCCGACAAGCCTACTCGTCGTGCGTCTGCAAGACCTGAGTGGTCGGCGCACGAGGTGCGGTAGCGTGGTCGTGTGATGACGGTGGGTGAGGCAGGCGAGAAAGAGGTGCTTGCCCGCGTGTTGGGCCAGCTCTCGCACGCCGACGCGGCCGCTGTTGGGCCGGGCGACGACTGCGCCGTCATGAGGCTGGCTGGCGATCTGGTGGTGACCAGCGACATGATGATTGAGGGGCCAGATTTTCGCCTGGCATGGCACACCGGATTCGAACTCGGTCACAAGCTCGCAGCGACGAATCTCAGCGACGTCGCGGCAATGGGCGCCAGGCCCGTTGGCCTCACCGTCTCGTTGGCCTGCCCGCGCGACACCAAGGTGGTGTTGCTCGAAGAGATCGCGCGGGGCCTTGATGCTGCCTGCAGAACTTTGGCACCCGGTTGCGGTGTAGTTGGCGGTGACCTCAGTACGGCCCCGGTGCTGACCGCCGCGGTCACCGCACTTGGTGATCTTGAGGGGCGGCCCGCGGTATTGCGCTCTGGCGCGAAGGTCGGTGATGTGGTCGCCTATGCGGGGCAGCTCGGTCTGGCCGGGCTCGGGCTCTCGCTGCTGTTCGCCGAGGCCGCTGATGATGCTGGCATTGCGCAAGCACACGCGGTTGCTGGGTTGCGGGCGAGCCACCCCGAGGCTCTCGCGGCGCAGCTCACCCCCGACCCTCCGATTGTTGCTGGTCCACGAGCCGCTCGTGCTGGTGCGACCGCCATGATGGACGTGAGCGACGGCCTTTCTCTTGACGCGGCTCGACTGGCCGCGGCAAGCGATGGCACGTTGGCCTTCGACAGCGTTGCGTTGACGGCGGCCTTCGGTGTGCAGGGTGGGCAGGCGGTGTCAGTGGCAGCGATGCTCACCGGGGGAGAAGACCACGGTTTGCTCGCAACCTTTGACCGGGCGGCCGCGTTGCCCGAGCCATTTACCGCCATCGGTGAGGTGAGGCAGCGTGGTGGCGGCGGGGCAGCGGTGTTGCTCGACGGTGTGCCCTACGAGCCGCGCGGTTGGGATCCATACCGGGTGCTGCCGCCCGGTGCCTGACGAGGCGGTGCGCTGTGAAGCGACTTGAGGCCGGGCCTTAGCCAGTAAGGCGAAAGGCCGCCCACAGTTCGGCTCGCGTGTCAGGGTTGTCAAGGTCGCGCTGCAAGAGTTGCGCAGCCGTGGCCACCCTGGCGCGTAACGTGTGCCGGTGCACGCCAAGCTCGGCAGCTGCTGCGCTGGTTTGGCCATGGTGTGCAAGCCACGCCATCAGGCTCTGCTCGAGGTCGTCATCGTGTTTGGCGTCATGCCTACGCAAGGGGGCAAGCAGCCCTTGTGCGCGGCGCGCGGCTTCGAGGCTTCCCTGCAGCAGCTGCAACACGCCGGCGTGCATCTCGGGGCGATAAGCGAGTGGGTCGCCCGTGTGGCTGAGTCGCGAGAGTTCGGCAGCGCGTTCGGCTTGCTCGACGAGGGCCGCGATGTCGTTGATGGACGCTCGCTCAGAGATGCCTGCAGCGAGGCCGTGTGTCGTGAGCACCCGACGCACCTCACTCATGCTGCTGGGTTCGGCGATGATGGTGAGCTTCGAGTCCGTGTGCGCAGAAAATATGTCTGGGCGCGAGGTGACGAGCTGAGTGAGCTCTGCGGCGGCTTTTGGGTGTTGCGGTTCGTAGAGGCTCACTGCGACGACTTGCCCCTTGGGCAGGCGACCGAACAGTGGTACAGCGATCTCGTCGGCGAGGCTGCGGTGCCCTGCGAGCAGCAGTTGCAACACCGCACGGCGTAGACCGTGTTCGGCTGCGGCGAGGTTGCGGCGTCGATCGAACATGCTGCTGAAGCCGAGCTGTTCGTGTCGACGGGCTTCTGCCGAGTGTGATTCTGCTTCGAGTAGTCGGGCAGCGGTGCGCACCACGGCGATGAACGGGGTGTCGTAGGGCACCCGAAACAGTGGCAGCTGCTGGCGTTCGCACGCGGCGATGAGTTGGGGTGGAATGCGATCCCACTGCACGCCGACTGACACGCCAAGTGCCGTCGTGCCGACTTTCAGTAGTTGCGTGACGTAGAGATCTGCGTCGAGTTCTTCGAGCGAATCACCGAATTGTCTGCCGGTGGTTAATAGGACGGTGCGCGGGGTGAGAAAGGGACTCGGATCGGCCAGGTCGCTGGAGTGCACCCACTGCACTGGCCGATGTACCGAGTCGGAGCCACCCGCACCAGCGATCAGCACCAGCCCGAGCAGATAATCTCGCAAAAGTGCGTCGAGTTCGATGACAACCGGGTCTGCCATGTAGGCGAAAGTTT
>JAAZHL010000372.1 GCA_012510755.1 Leucobacter sp. | reverse complement strand
GCTGGGCGAATGCCAAATCGTATGAGAACTCGCTCGTCGCCGACAACAGCGGTTCGCTTGGAAGTGTGTTGCAACAGATCATCTTCTGGGCAGCGCCCTTCGCCCCGGCGCTGTGGTTTATGAGCGTCTTGGTGTGGTTTCGAGACTCGAAGCTTGGCAAGAAGCTCGTATGGCTCGCGGTGGGAATCATCGTACTGGTGCCGTTGCCTATGCTGGGAGGGCTCATCTGATGGCAAGCAAGATTGCGGGCTGGGCAACGTTTGTGCTGATCGCTGTGTTGTACGGCTACATGGTGGTCGCCGCCGTAGGCAACCTGGTCATGCTGCCTGAGATGGCTGCGACCCTCGGGCTGCAAGTGAACGCTGTGGGCTGGTTTTGGCTGTGGTTGGGGGTCGTGCTGCCACTGATCGGTTTCGCTGTCGCGCTGCTGATTTCGCGAAGGCGCAAGGGGGGTTCAAAACTGCTGATATTGGCGACAGGCCTCGCTGTTGTGGCCGCTTTGCAGCTTGAAATTGGTCTGCTCGTGCCGCCAGTCTCGTTCTTCGTGTAACGAGTGCACCCAACCAGCTAGTAGAATCACAGTGTGCTCGAACCCGAGCCCTCGTCGCCTCGCCCACGGAGGAATACTGCTGATGCCCGCGCCGGTCGTGCTGATCGCTGAAGAACTCTCACCCGCTACGATCGCCGCTCTCGGCCCTGACTTTGACATTGCCAAAGTCGACGGGACCGACCGTGCGGCACTGCGTGAGGCGCTCGCTACCGCCGACGCAATCTTGGTGCGCTCGGCTACCCAGGTCGACGCCGAGGCGCTGAGCTGGGCGCCCAAGCTGAAGGTGATCGCTCGCGCTGGCGTTGGCCTTGACAACGTCGACATCAAGGCAGCAACACAGGCAGGCGTCATGGTTGTGAACGCGCCGACCTCGAACATCATCAGCGCGGCTGAGCTCACGGTCTCTCACGTTCTCGGGCTTGCCCGCCACCTGCAACGCGCGCACGCATCGCTGAGCGCGGGGGAATGGAAGCGTTCGTCGTTCACCGGCACCGAACTGTATGAGAAGACTGTGGGCATCGTGGGCCTTGGGCGCATTGGTGCGCTCGTCGCTGAGCGGTTGCGTGGGTTTGGTGTCGAGATCCTCGCATATGACCCCTACATCACCGCTGCACGCGCAAACCAACTTGGTGCCGAGCTCGTTGAGCTCGACGAGCTGGTGACGCGCGCCGATTTCTTGACGATTCACATGCCCCGCACCCCCGAAACGCTCGGCATGATTGGCGCAGACCAGTTCAAGCTGATGAAGCCCACCGCATACGTCGTGAACGTTGCTCGTGGCGGGCTCATCGACGAGACCGCGCTGCTCACTGCGCTCGATGCTGGCGAGATCGCTGGCGCCGCGCTCGACGTGTTTGTGCAAGAGCCACCTCAAGACACTGCATTGACCGGTCACCCCAAGGTCAATGTGACGCCACACCTCGGGGCCTCGACTGACGAGGCACAAGAGAAGGCGGGCGTGTCGGTAGCCAAGTCGGTGCGACTCGCGCTCGCTGGCGAGCTAGTGCCTGACGCGGTGAATGTCGCGGGCGGCACCATCAACGAATACGTCAAGCCTGGGCTGCCGCTGACCGAGAAGCTCGGCCAGATCTTTGCGGGGCTCGCTGCTGGGCCAGTGACGTCGCTTGATGTTGAGGTGCATGGCGAACTCAGTGAACACAATGTTGAAGTGCTGCGACTCGCGGCCCTGAAAGGTCTTTTCACTCAGATTGTAAGCGACCCCGTGTCGTACGTGAACGCGCCCTTGTTTGCTGAGCAGCGCGGTGTCGAGGTGCGCTTCAGCGTAGATGCGATCAGTGAAAGTTACCGCAACGTGGTCACGCTGCGCGGCACCACTGCCGATGGTCACCAGGTGTCAGTTTCTGGCACACTCACCGGCCCCAAGCAGGTCGAGAAGATCGTCGAAATCAATGGCTACGAGCTCGAGCTGCCGATCAGCGAGCACTTGGTGGTCTTTAGCTACGAGGATCGCCCCGGCATCGTTGCCACATACGGCGCGCTGTTGGGCGAAGCCGGCATCAATATTGCTGGCCTGCAGATCGCGCGAGATGCGAAGAAGGGCACTGCGCTCTCGGTGTTGTCGGTCGATTCGCCAGTGCCGACTGAGATCGTGGAGCAGCTCGGTGAAGCGATTGGTGCTGACCCGCTGCGCGCTATCGACCTGGTGACTGACTAACCGCACGTCGGCGGTGAGAGTGCGAGTGCTCGCGTGCGCGAGATCGTCAGGGTAAATTTTCTGGCGCTGCACCTGCATGGTCAACGTCTGGCACGAAAAGCTGTTGAGGTTGCTTTTGCCGAGCGGCTGATCGCCGTGTGGCAAGATGACGGGCCAACGTCGCATGCGGCGATCGTGAGCATCGATCGGTTTTTCGAGGTGTTCTCATCGTTCTTAGTCGAACCCGATGAGGTGTGGCTGCGGCCGTTGCTGCTGCGTTTGCAAGCTGGCGATGAGCCGATTGCTCTACAAACAGCCGCGATCGCCGCATACCGCATGACGCATGGTGTTGAGCCAGAAGTGAAGGCTTGGCAGGTCACCCGAGATGAACTTGTAGCGAACTCGCAGAGACGACGCGGCGCACAGTGACGTACGGTGGGGGCAGTGATACCCTTGACAGGTGGGCCATTGCCCACATCAACGGAGAAATAGAGCGCGTCGGTTGACGGGCTGGTCTTCGGTGGTGGGTTTCTCTGACATGCAGGGCAGTCTTCTACTGAACATCAGCAACCGTGACCTTGCGTAGCTGCTGCTGCGTCGCTTCGGGCTGTCTGCCGCGCGCTCATGTCAGTGAAGGAGCACCCGTGGAGGGTCCTGAAATTAAGTTCGCCGAGGCAGTGCTTGACAACGGTAAGTTTGGCAAGCGCACCATTCGTTTCGAGGCTGGACGTTTGGCACAGCAGGCACAGGGTGCCGTGGCCGCCTACCTCGATGAAGAAACGATGCTGCTGTCGGCAACGAGCGTCTCGAAGCAGCCGAAAGATCAGTTCGACTTCTTTCCGCTCACCGTCGACGTTGAAGAGCGTTCATACGCTGCCGGCAAGATTCCGGGCTCGTTCTTCCGTCGCGAAGGTCGCCCATCGACCGAAGCAATTCTGGTGTGCCGTCTGATTGACCGCCCCCTGCGCCCCTCGTTTGTTGAGGGCCTGCGCAACGAGGTGCAGATCGTTGTGACCGTGTTGTCGATCGCTCCCGGCGAGTTCTACGATGCGCTGGCGATCAACGCGGCTTCGGCTTCGACCCAGATTTCGGGCCTGCCGTTCTCTGGCCCGATTGCAGGCGTGCGCCTCGCACTCATCGGCGACCAGTGGGTCGCGTTCCCGAACGTTGAGCAGCTGAAAGACGCAGTCTTTGACCTGATGGTTGCGGGTCGCGTTGTGACTCAGGCTGACGGCAGCGAAGATGTCGCCATCATGATGGTTGAGGCTGAGGCCACTGAGGTGTCGTGGGATCTCATCAAAGCCGGCGCCACCAAGCCTGACGAGGCTGTGGTCGCTCAGGGCCTCGAAGCATCGAAGCCGTTCATCTCGCAGCTGGTCAAGGCGCAAGAGCAGCTCGCCGCACAGTCGGCGAAAGAGGTGCAAGAGTACCCAGTGTTCTTGCCTTACACCGATGAGGCCTACAACGCGGTTGCAGAGCTTGCAGAGGCTGAGCTTGCCGGCATCTACCAGATTGCTGACAAGGTGCAGCGTCAAGACGCTGACGATGCGCTGAAGGCCAGTGTCAAAGAGGCAATTGGTGCCAAGGTTGCGGCGGGTGAACTGTCAGCTGAGGTTGAGTCGCAGGTGTCTGCGGCGTACAAGGCAGTGACAAAGAAGATCGTTCGCGGCCGCATTCTCACCGATGGTGCCCGCATCGACGGCCGCGGTCTGCGTGATCTGCGAGCGCTCGACGCAGAGGTGCAGGTGATTCCTCGCGTGCACGGTTCGGCGATCTTCCAGCGCGGCGAGACTCAGATCATGGGTGTCACCACGCTGAACATGCTGAAGATGGAGCAGCAGATTGACTCGCTGTCGCCTGTGACCAGCAAGCGCTACATGCACCACTACAACTTCCCGCCCTACTCGACCGGTGAGACCGGCCG
>JAAZHL010000049.1 GCA_012510755.1 Leucobacter sp. | reverse complement strand
GCTGTGCGAACAGGGCGCCGATTCGGTGCGTCGGCTGATTGCGCGGGGGTTCGCCGCAGATCGTCGCGCAAACGGTGAGTTGATGTTTGGTCTCGAGGCGGCACATTCCACCGCAAGAATCGTGCATGCGGGCGAGGATCGCACAGGCGCCGCGCTGCACCACTTTCTTTCGGGGCAGCTTGCCGCACACGTGCGTGCCGGGCGACTATCGCTGGCGCAACAGACCTCTGTCGTGTCGTTGCTCACCGATTCTGGCGCAGTCACAGGCGCAGTAGTGCGAGATGCAACGGGCACGCTCAGCGTGGTGCGTGCTGCTGCGGTGGTGCTGGCGACCGGCGGCTATGCGGCGGTGTACCCGCAAACCTCGAACCACTCTGGTGCCCGTGGCGAGGGAGTGCTGCTTGCGGCGAATGTCGGGGCGGCGATTGCCGATCTTGAGTTTGTGCAATTTCACCCGACGGTGCTTGCGAATACTGGCTTCTTGATCTCAGAGGCCGTGCGCGGCGCCGGGGCGGTGCTGCGCGATGACTCGGGGGCACGGTTTATGCCCGCAGTGCACGAGGCGGCTGAGCTTGCGCCGCGAGACGTTGTCTCGCGTGCCGTGCATCGGGTGTTGCAGAATGGCTCGGGGGTCTGGCTCGACGCCACCCGTATCGACCGGGAGTCGGGTGTCGGCACCCTTGCGCGTCGGTTTCCGAGCATCACGGCAGCGACAGCTGCACGGGGTGTGGATTGGGCGCGCGAGCCGATCGCGGTGCGACCCGCTGCGCACTACACGATGGGCGGAGTGGTCACTGACCTTGACGGACGCACGAGCGTGCCCGGGCTGTTTGCCGCAGGCGAGGTGGCAGCCACTGGCGTGCACGGCGCAAATCGCTTGGCCTCGAATTCGCTGCTCGAGGGGCTCGTGTTCGGTGAGCGGGCAGCTCACGCGGCGATGAGTTATCTTGCGTCGACATCGCGAGGTGGTGGCACCTGGCACTTACGTTCGGCTGCTGCCACGCAACTCGTTGCTGATGCGGATTCTGCTGCTGTCACATTTCTCGCGAGCGACCATGCCGGGGGCGTCGGTGCAGCTATCGGTGCGGTTGGTCACTCCGGTGATCGTGGTGATCGCGATGATGGCGGAGACGGCGGAGATCTTGCTGTGAGGGCTGAGGCCGCGGCTGCGGCCGATAGATCTGAGCGTGAGTGTGCCGCCGCGATTGAACGGTGGCTTGGCATTGAACGAGACGCGAGTGGTCTATGCCAGATGGCCGTCGTTGCTTCCACCACTGCTGGCGATACTGCGCGGCTTGCTGCGCTGATGGCTCATGCAGCCTTGGCACGCGAAGAATCACGGGGCGCTCACCAGCGCAGTGACTTTGTGAGCACAGACGAACAGCATCACCACCATCGTCAGGCTTGGGTTGTGCCCGCAGCGTCGATGCCGGTGCAGCACGGTGTGCCCCCAACTGAGCTACGTACATCTACCATTTCGTCGAACCACCAGAGGGGCGTGCACGCATGCTAACACCGGCCATCATTACCGAGACCGTGCAACGGGCACTTGCCGAAGACGTGCCGTGGGGCGATCTCACCGTGCAGCTCACCATTGCTGAGCAGGCGTGGCTCGACACTGAACTGACGGCGAGAGAACCGGGCGTGTTCGCAGGCGGCCCGCTCGTGGCAGAGACTTTTCGGCAGGTTGACGCCCGCACGGAGGTGTCGGGCTTGGCAGCCGAGGGGCACCGCTTCGAGCGTGGCGAGGTGCTCGGGCGCATCTCGGGGCCAGCTCGAGGGGTACTGACAGCAGAGCGAGTCGCCTTGAACTTCGCGCAACGTTTGAGTGGCATCGCGACGCTCACCTCGAAGTATGTTGAGGCAGTTGCAGGTAATGGTGCGAGCATTGCAGACACCCGCAAAACCACACCTGGCATTCGCGCGCTTGAGAAGCACGCGGTGATGGCTGGCGGGGGCAAGAATCATCGCTTCAGTCTGAGCGATGCCATCATGCTGAAAGACAATCATCTGGTGGCGCTTGGTGCGACCGAGGGTCCTGCATTGACCCGTGCGATCGTGCAACTGAAGCAGCGTGTGGGGCACACGACTGCGATTATCGTTGAGGTCGACCGATTGACGCAGCTCGGTGCGGTGCTTGACGCGGGCGGCACCGGGGTATTGCTCGACAATTTCTCGCTTGATGATCTGCGTGAAGGGGTGCGCCTCGTCGCTGGACGGGCAGTGTGCGAGGCGAGCGGCGGGGTGAACCTCGACACCGTTGGTGCCATCGCCGAGACCGGTGTGCAGGTTATTTCAGTCGGTCGACTGACGCACGGTGCCGTTGCCCTCGACCTCGGGCTTGACGCGGCGTAACTGATGGCCACTTCCACACACACCGACGAAACGTTACCCGCTGGCCACCGCTATCTCGACGCTGCGGCGACCGCACCGTTGCGACCCGAAGCGTTCGAGGCGATGCTCAACGTGCTGCGCAGCGGCCAAGCTAACGCCTCGAGCGTGCATTCAGCTGGACACCGCGCACGTGCCGTGATTGAGCATGCTCGGGCAGAGGTCGCGCAAGCCTGTGGTGTGCGGCCTACCGAGGTGATTTTTACTTCGGGCGGAACCGAAGCGAACAACCTCGCGGTTATCGGGTTGGCACTTGCGCACTCACGCGGGAGGCATGTGGTGACATCGAGCATCGAGCACCCGTCGGTTCTCGAGAGCTGCAACTATTTGGGTCGCGTTCACGGTTACGAAGTGACGCAGGTCGACGTCGATCAGATGGCCATGGTCGATGTTCGACGTGTTGAGGCTGCGCTTCGTGATGACACCGCGCTGGTGACTATTGGCCTCGCGAACGGGGAGGTCGGCTCGGTGCAACCGGTGCCAGAACTCATGGCGGTTGCCGCATCAAATGGGGTCTGGTGCCACACCGATGCCGTGCAAGCAGCGGCCTCGCTGCCGGCCTCGCTTGCCACCGGCGCATGGCCGGGAGCAAACGTGCACGCCATGAGCATTGCCAGTCACAAGTTCGGTGGCCCACAGGGGGCCGGCGCGTTGTTGGTGCGCGACGGGATTCCCCTCGAACCAGTGCTGCACGGCGGTGGCCAAGAACGAGGACTGCGCTCGGGCACCGAGAACGTCGCTGCGATCGCAGGATTCGCTGCTGCAGTCACCGCTGCAGTTCGCGACATTGGCACTCGCGCGCTCGCTCTCGCTGCGAGTCGAGATGAGTTTGTCTCGCAAGTGCTTGCAACGGTGCCGGGGGCTGCGCTGACGGGTCACCCCACTGAACGTTTGCCCGGCCACGCGTCGTTCGTAATTCGGGGAGTGAGCGGAGAATCGATGCTCGTTGCGCTCGATGCTGCCGGCATCGCTGCCTCATCAGGGTCGGCCTGCGCAGCTGGCAAGGACGAGCCTTCGCCGGTGCTGCTTGCGATGGGCGTGACCGCAGAAGTGGCGCAGACCTCGATTCGGTTCACCCTGCATGAGCCGCTCACCCCGGCGATGCGAGAACGCGTGGTGACAGTGCTTGCGCGCGAGGCCGCACGCGCTGCGAGATGATGCAACGTGACCTGACCTGGCGTTGTCGGGCCGCACTCATAGTTATGCCGCTGCCTGTCGCCGCGCGGCTTGCAAATGGCGAAGCCGCATCTGCGGCGGGCGTTGAATCAGCCGACTCACCATCTCGCTGACCGCGTGTGCAGGGTCAACCGCCCGCGCCTGCTCAATAAACACGGTCGCGACCGATTGCATGCCGAGGCTCCACCACACCCATGCGAGCAACGAGAGCATGGCCGGTTGTGCGGCGCGTGGGGCATGCACCGTGGCATCAGCGAGCACAGTGGCGACGCGCCCCAGCCGGGAAGTGTCAGGTATCTCTTCTGCGAGAGAAAGCAGTATGTCTTCGATGCTGCCTGGTGAGCGTTCGTCAGCCGACACCGGCAATTTGCCGAAGAGTCGGGTGCCGTTGCTTTCTGCGAGACTCATGACAAACTCTTCCCGGGTGAGCGCAGTCAGCGCAACCGCGAGCCATCGATCGGGCGACTGTGCGGCAAAAATAAGCCGCGCGAGCATGCGCGGGTCGATCTCTGCGTCTGCCTCAGCGGTGTCGAAACAGCGATCGCACACGCGGGTGAGACCTCGCACCCAGATTGGTGCCAGCGAGTCCGTTTCGGTTGGCACCCAATCGTCGGCCGTTTGCGCTGGTGCTGGTGCTTCGCTCTGCTTGAGCGCTGCATAGTTGTGTTCTCGACGAGAGAGCTCTTCGATCGCGGCAGCGACTTGTGTTGCGCGCATTGGTGTGTACGGTGGAAGCTCGCCGAGCTCGCGCAGCGTGCGCGGGGTGTCGACGTGCACGCCAGCTTGCGATGCCATGGGGCTCTGCATAATCTCTGTGAGATCGTGGCGAAGATGTGGCGTGTCGCTCAGTAGCGCACTCCAACCGTCACTCGCAATCACGGCCAGCTCACGCGCCCGCCACCCTTCGGCGCGCAGTCGACGCTGCAGCATGCGGGTGAGGCGCAAGAGAGGCACGCCGTCACACTGTGCATAGCTCAGCGTGGTGGTAAAGACGAAGGCAGGGCCTTCGCCAGCAACACCGGTGGCTCGCAAGAGCTCGATCACTGCGTCGACGAAGAGCCGCTCGGTGTGTTTCTCTTCTCGAAGTTGGCGTGCGCGGTCGTGGGAGGTTGGTGGGGCGGTCGTGGCGGTTACTGCCGTGACACCTGAGAACCTTGATGCGCCAGAAGCCGCTGAAGGGGCTTGCGCCTCAGTAGTTGACCGACGAAGGTGCTCGGGCAGTTCGAGCCGCAAGACGTCTTCACTGCGCTTACCGCGAAAGAGCACAATGAATAGGCTCTGTTCGTCAGTGAAACCAGTGACGAATGGCAACACAGCAAGAAAGTCTGCGGTGCTCGTACAGCGCAAGACGGCGGGGTCGGCTGCAGGCACGAGCGACCTCGGGGCAGAGCTGGGCGGGGAAGGCCGGGTCTGAGCCTGTGGGGTCGGGGAAGGCTGGGTCGGTGAGTGTGGTGTTGGTGATGCGTGCATAGCTCCATGCTGAGGCATCGCTGCGACGACTGATCGGTTACTCACAGAAGAAGCGTGCAGGCCGAGACAAACCTCGATTGTGAGCGACAAATCGCAACCGCTCACGCAGAACCCGGCATGGGTCCGGCACGGGTGTGGCGTTAACCCTGCGCGCCCTCAACCTGCGTGAGATCTGCCTCGAGTGCCACCCACGCGAGCATGGCACATTTCACGCGCATGACAAACTTCGAAACGCCCTGCAGTGCCACAGCATCGCCAAGCAGTTCTTCATCTGGCTCGATCGCCCCACGCGACTGAATCATCTCTCTAAACGCCTCGATGCGTTCGCGGGCGCCCGCAAGCGTCAGCGCATCGTCACGAACCTGCTGAGACAGAATCGACGCTGACGCCATAGAAATGGAGCATCCCTGGCCCTGCCATGCGAGATGTTCGATCTTGCCGGTGTAAGGTGAGACAGCAATGCTCAGCGTCAATTCATCGCCACAACTCGGGTTAAATTCGTGGTGTGACGCAGTCACCGTGCCCGCAGGGGCGTCGAGTTCACCCTTGCCGATTGGGCGCTTTGAATGATCAAGGATCACCTCTTGATAGAGACCGTCCAGCGAACTCATCGTGACACCTCCACCTTGAAATACCTTTGGGCGCCACGTAGCCCGTCAATGAAGCGTTCGATTTCGTCTTCAGTGCTTGTCAGGTGCACACTGGCGCGCGTGCTTGACGCCATGCCCAACGCCCGGTGCAGGGGCTGCGCACAGTGGTGGCCAACGCGCACAAGCACACCTTGTTCATCAAGATATTGCCCCACATCATGTGCGTGCAGACCCTCGACTGCCACCGCGGTGAGCG
>JAAZHL010000371.1 GCA_012510755.1 Leucobacter sp. | reverse complement strand
GCGTGCAGCGTGTCGATCGACACGCTGACGCCCTCAGCGCTCAGCGCCTCGATGACCGGTAAGACCCGCCGTTGCTCTTCTGCGAGCGGCACCCGCTCGGCACCCGGTCGCGTCGATTCGCCGCCCACATCGATGATGTTGGCGCCCTGGGCGACGAGCAGACGTGCATGCGCCAACGCCGCGTCGAAACCATCATGCTGGCCACCGTCGCTGAATGAGTCAGGGGTGACGTTCAGCACCCCCATGACCAGGCAGCTCACTGCGGCCCCGCCCCGATGAGTGCGAGTATTTCTGCGCGTTCGCCTGGTCGTGCCAGTGACCCTCGTGACGCGATCGTCACCGCGGTTGCCGTGGCTTGTTTCACGCCGCGATCAGCAACGCACCCGTGCGAAGCTTCGAGCACGACCAGCACGCCACCCGGATCGAGCCCAGCGTCGATCGTCTCGGCAATCTGTTCGCCCAGCCGCTCTTGCAGCTGGGGTCGGGCGGCAAGCACCTCGACCACCCGTGCGAGCGAACCTAAGCCAACGACCTTTGCACCAGGCCGATAGGCGATGTGTGCACGCCCGCGAAAGGGCAATAGGTGGTGTTCACACACCGACCTGAGCGCGATGTCACGCACGAGCACAAGCTCGCCGGTGTCGTCACCGACCGGCACCGCGTCGGCAAGAAACTCGAGCGGGTCGGTGCCCACCCCCGCAAAGAACTCGGCGTACGAGTCTGCCACGCGCCTCGGAGTGTCGATCAGCTCGGCGCTCTCGGGGTTTTGCCCAATGGCGCTGAGCAGCTCGCGCACCGCCGCTGCCACGCGTTCGCGATCGATGGCCGCGTTCACGGCTACTCCGAATCTGCCCGGCTTTGCGGCTGATCGTCGCCGCCACCGGCTGCGGGTTCAGCTGCGTGAGCTGCTGCGTCGTTCTGGCCACTCGCCCAGTCTCTG
Organism: Leucobacter sp.; assembly: GCA_012510755.1. Taxonomy (GTDB): domain Bacteria; phylum Actinomycetota; class Actinomycetes; order Actinomycetales; family Microbacteriaceae; genus Leucobacter. Next base: position 2,654 of record JAAZHL010000371.1, on the reverse strand, counting down.
GCAGGGTTGCTGCCGGCTTCTGACTTCAGGGCGTCATCAGTTTGCAACCCGGCAGGCACCTCGATCGGCGGCTGATTACTCACCGGCCGGTCACTGCTCGAGAGCCACACGTCACGAGGGGGCAGCTTCACGACATCGCGAAAAATCTCAGCAATCTGAATGTGGTCGAGGGTTTCTTTCTCGAGCAGCTCGGCAGAGAGCCGGTCGAGCACCGCACGGTTGGTGGTCAGCGCCGCATAGGCTTCGTCGTGCGCCTGTTCGATCAACGCACGGACCTCGGCGTCGACCGACACGGCGACGCCTTCGCTGTAATCGCGCGACGTGCCGAATTCGCCGAGATAGGGCGAAGCCTGAGCCTGTCCGAGACGCACTGGCCCGAGCTTGGCCGACATGCCGTATTCGGTGACCATTTTTCTCGCGGTCGCGGTGGCCTTCTCGATATCGTTGCCAGCGCCGGTTGTCGGGTCGTGAAACACGAGCTCTTCTGCGACACGGCCGCCGAGCGCGTAGGCGATTTGGTCGAGTAATTCGTTGCGGGTCACCGAGAACTTGTCTTCGAGCGGGATCACCATGGTGTACCCGAGCGCCCGGCCGCGTGGCAAGATGGTGATCTTTGTGACCGGGTCGCTGTGGTTGAGCGCTGCCGCGACGAGCGCGTGGCCACCCTCGTGGTAGGCGGTCATGAGCTTCTCGTGGTCTCGCATCACCCGCGTGCGACGCTGCGGGCCAGCAATCACTCGGTCGATTGCCTCGTCAAGTGCCCGGTTATCGATGAGTTGCGCGTTTGAACGCGCGGTCAGCAGCGCTGCCTCGTTGAGCACGTTGGCGAGGTCAGCACCAGAGAACCCGGGAGTCTTGCGCGCGACCACCTCAAGGTCGACGTTCTTCGACAGCGGCTTGCCTTTGGCGTGCACGTCGAGAATCGCACGTCGGCCCCGCATATCGGGTGCGTCGACACCGATCTGCCGGTCGAACCGGCCTGGCCGCAGCAGTGCAGGGTCAAGCATGTCGGGCCGGTTCGTCGCGGCGATCATGATGACGTTGCTTCGATCGTCGAAGCCATCCATCTCGACCAGCAACTGGTTCAGTGTCTGTTCACGCTCATCGTGACCGCCGCCCATGCCCTGGCCGCGGCGCTGACCCACTGCGTCGATCTCATCAACGAAGATGATGGCGGGCGCGTTGGCCTTCGCTTCTTTGAACAGGTCGCGCACGCGGCTCGCACCCACGCCGACGAACATCTCTACAAAGTCTGAGCCCGAGATGGAATAGAACGGAACGTTCGCCTCGCCTGCTACGGCGCGCGCAAGCAGGGTCTTGCCTGTGCCTGGGGGGCCATAGAGCAGCACGCCGCGTGGAATACGCGCGCCGACCGCCTGAAAACGAGACGCATCTGTCAGAAAGTCTTTGATCTCGTGCAGCTCTTCGACGGCTTCGTCTGCACCCGCGACATCTGCGAAGGTGACCTGCGGCGTGTCTTTCGAGATGAGCTTCGCCCGCGACTTGCCGAACTGCATGACTTTGTTGCCACCGCCCTGCATGGACGAGAGCATCCACCAGAAGAACAAACCGATGAGCAGCAACGGCAGCAAGAAGCCCATGATCGACCAGAACGCACTCGGCTGTGGCACCTGGTCGGTGTACCCGTCAGCCGGGGCCGCCTCGTTAATGGCGTCAATAACCGCGGTGCCGCGCTGGCTCACGTAATAGAAGAAGACATCGGTCGCGCCGGTGGTCTTGTCTGCTTCGGCCAGCGTGAGATTGACGCGCTGATCGCCGTCGATGATTTCGGCTTTCGTCACGTCACCGGCTTCGAGCAGCTCAAAACCACGCTCAACGCTGATCTCGCGCACCCCGGCGCCCGAAAGCAGCGACCACCCGATCACCACAATGATCGGTGCGAGAATCAAGTAGATGAGTGGGCCCTTAAAGAGCTTCTTTGCTTTCGAACCCGAAGGTGAAGTTTCAGCCAACGCAAGGCCTTTCTAATACGACTGCAATAAGCGTAGCCGCAACGACCGACATCACCGCTGAGTTTTCGCCGAGCGCAAAACTGCACGTCGACACAGAATGTCAATCACGACTGCTCAACAGCGTCGATCACGACTGCGTAATACAGCACCAACGCAGCCCAGCTGCGACCTATTCGTCCGAGTACACCTTGGGTGCAAGCACCGCAACGTCGCGCAGGTTGCGGTAGTTCTCAGCGTAATCGAGGCCATAGCCGACGACGAAATCATTGGGAATATCGAAGCCGACATACGCAACGTCCACCTCAACTTTGAGCGCCTCTGGCTTGCGCAGCATCGTGCAGATGCGCACTGATTTGGCGCCGCGGCTCTCGAGGTTTTCTTTGAGCCAAGACAGCGTCAGTCCCGAATCGATGATGTCTTCGACGATCAACACGTCACGGCCGGTGATATCGGCATCGAGGTCTTTCAGAATTCGCACGACACCACTCGATTTGGTGCCTGTGCCATACGACGACACCGCCATCCAGTCCATTTGGGCGTGAAAACGCAGTTCGCGGGCTAGGTCAGCCATCACCATGACCGCGCCTTTCAGCACTCCTACGAGCAATGGCGGCTCGTCGAAGCCGTAGTCGTCTTCAATCTGTCGCGCCATTTCTGCGAGGCGGGCCTGCAGTTCTGCCT
>JAAZHL010000370.1 GCA_012510755.1 Leucobacter sp. | reverse complement strand
GTCGACGGGTACGTATTCATCGAGAACGGTGAAGCCTGGCTCGACGCTGCCTACATTCCTGAGTACCTCAACGGGTCGTGGACGAACCATGCACCTCGCCGCAAGCGCAAGTTGCTGTTACATCGGCAACAGATCGACAAGCTCTTTCAGAAGACGCGCGAGGGCGGCATGACCATCGTGCCGCTGAGATTGTACTTCTCAGATGGTCGGGCGAAGGTCGAGATTGCCCTCGCGAAGGGCAAGAAAGAGTACGACAAGCGGCAGACTCTTCGCGAGAAACAAGATCAGCGTGAGGCCGAGCGTGCGATCGCGTCACGCAAACGCATGGGCGAATAGGCCCTCAACCTTCGTCGGCCCACTCGCCAACGTCGGGCAGGTCGAGCTGCGAAACCTCGAAGTCGGGCACTTGAAAGTCTGGCACGGTGACTTCTGGCATCTGCCACCCCTGTTGCCGCTCTTTGTTTCTTTCAATCATGCAGGCAAGCCGCGCGGCGGGCCTGCCCCGGCAAGCATCAGTGCCGCTCGCAGAAGTCGAACCTGAACTCGCGCTGCTGCCAAGGGTGTAGCTGCCGTCAGCATCGTGCGCGTTCGGCAGCACGGGCAACTGACTGATGCCGCTCAGGGTGAGTCCAAGCGCAAGCACACCGACTGCGGCGAGCAGTGCGCCCGTGACGAGGCGCGGGGCGCGGTAGTTGCGGGCCAGCGAGGTGGCTTCGGGAAGCTCATCGAGCAGGCCGCGTTCTGCCCGGCGAACGGCAAGCACGCCAATGATCGGAGACAGCACCAGGCTTCCGCAACCTAGCCATACTATGGCGACAGCGTCGTCGCGGCCGGTGACCGCGGCGAAGGTGCACAGCGCGAGAACTCCGGCGCCGAGGGTGCGGTAGAAGATTCGCGTGTTGAGCTGCGATCTCTGATCACGCAGGCGTGAGAGGCTGTCAGGGTCAGCCGAGAAACCACCCACCCGTGTCGCACCTGACCAGAACTGCAGCTGCCATGCGATCGAGGCGACGAGCGCGGCGACCACACCGATCCCAACCATCACAATGAGCCACCGAATCGCAATGGCATCACGCACAAATATCATGGCGAGTGCGGCGAGCCCGATGGTGTTCCAAGAGGTAATGATGAGTACACGCACCAGTCTGCTCGCCGGTAGTTCACGAAACAGCAGGCGTCGAAACCCCGGCACTGCCTTGCCGCAAACGACCGCATAGGTGACCAGCCGGATGATGCCAAAAATTGCCGTCACGATTGTGCCAGTGACGATCGCGGTGACCGAACCCGATGCCCGAAACGCTGCACCGATTGTGAGCGCGACGATTGATAGCAGGATGAGCGGTGCGTCGATGAGCAGAGCTCGCTGCCACCAGAGTTCGTGAAAGAGCACTCGTCGCGCTTGAGTGTGTTGCGGGAAGTTGGCGAGCAGCTTGCTCATCTGTGCGACCTGCGTGGCCGACTGCGTGATGGTATCGTACCGAGTCGTCGGCTGCGCATTGACGGTGGTCAGATCGGCATGCAGCGCAAGTAAATCGAGGTCTTCTGGGGCGAGCGCAAGACCCTGAGCCGCGAACTGTAGGGC
>JAAZHL010000369.1 GCA_012510755.1 Leucobacter sp. | reverse complement strand
GAGTGAAGCTGTACGGGTAACAGTGCTCATGCCTCCAAGCTTATCGCTTGGCAGGCTTCGCTTTCGCTTCGCCGCTCAGCTTGCGCCCCCAGGGCCGAGTGCCCGAATCGCCTCAATTAGCTGAGTGGTTTCAAACTCAGTGCCTGCGGTGAGTCTCAAGTGACCGGGAATGTCCAGATTACGAAACAAAATACCTTGCGCACGCAAGGCCTCAAACGTCGCTGCAGGCGTTTGAAACCCACCCACGAGCAAGAAGTTTGCACCCGACGAGTGCACCAGGTAACCCATCGATTTGAGTTCACCTGCCAACCGATCACGTTGCGACCGTATGTCTGCAACTGTGGCCAGCATCTCATCAGCATGGCGAAGGGCAGCGGATGCGGCCGCCTGAGTCAGCGCAGAGAGGTGGTATGGCAGCCTCACTAAACGCAACGCATCAACCACCGCCGCGTCTGCTGCCAAATATCCGAGACGCACGCCAGCGAATGCGAACGCCTTGCTCATTGTGCGCGACACCATCAGCCGCTCGCGGCCTGGCAACAAGCTGATCGCGCTTCTGTGGGCCTGATCGAACTCAATGTAGGCTTCGTCAACAATCAGCATTCCGTCACATGCGTCATATGCCGCCTCGACGACTTCAAGGTTCAGCGAAGTGCCGGTTGGGTTATTGGGACCACACAAAATTGCGATGTTCGGCTGATGCGACCGTAAAGCCTCAGTCACGCTGTCAGGCGTGAGCACGTAGTCTGCGGGACGCTCGACAGGCACCCATTCGGTGTCGGTCGCATCGGCCAGTATCGGATACATCGAGTAGGTTGGCGTGAAGCTCAGCAGGCTTCGACCCGGCCCACCGAATGCCTGCAGCACCTGTTGCAGCACCTCATTTGATCCGTTTGCAGCCCACACCTGCGACGCATCGAGCCCATGCCCCAGGTAGCCTGCAAGCGCCTCACGCAGAGCTATGAACTCACGATCTGGGTAGCGGTTCACGCCGCGCACCGCTTCTGCGAGCGATGCAACAATCTCGTCGAGCACCGCCTCTGACAGAGGATGGGTGTTCTCATTGACGTTCAGACTAATCGGCACCGCATCTTGCGGGGCCCCATATGGTTGCTTACCAACAAGATTGGAACGAAGAGGCAGATCACTGAGCTTGGTCACCTAGCCATTCTAGAGCCCGAGTTCAGCGGCACTCATCACGCCCGGGGCATCGGCGTACCGCAGCGGAACCGCAATGGGTTGGCCAGCCTGCACACCCGAGCCACCCAGACTATTCAATCGAACGATCTCAGCAACTAAGTCTCGAGGATCAACAGAGGGGTCAATATTGCCTGCGAGCTGCCACAGGGAATCACCCGGCTGCACCACAACATAACCAAAGTCAGTGGTCACAGCTTCGTCAGACGCAACCGCTTGCGCCCCGCCAAACATTGCAGTGACCGCAAAGACCGCAGTGACGAACACGGCAATCAATGAGCCGAACACCACGCGACCACGCCGCGTCAAGCGCAGCCGAGTGCGAGCACCATTCATGCCCTGCTGAGAAGCACGAGCGTCGTCGCCGTGGAGTGCAGTG
>JAAZHL010000368.1 GCA_012510755.1 Leucobacter sp. | reverse complement strand
TCACCGCCGATCGGTAGGCGGTCGGGCGCGCATCACGCACCTCTGCTGAAGTCACCTCTGGCCACACTGACCTCAACCGGGCAAGCCTGTCTGCATGTCGCGCTAGGGCGTGTCTGTTAATTGATTCTTAAGGAAGCTGGGATCGTGGAACCATGTCACGATTCCAGCTTCTATCTGATGAGCAATGGGCTCTAATCTCCGATTTGATGCCAGGCCCGACCGGGAAGAAGGGCCGCCCCTTCGCTGATGCCCGGTTGATGATCGAGGCGATTATCTATCGGTACCGGTGCGGAATCGCGTGGCGCGATCTGCCCGAAACCTTCGGGCCATGGCAAACAGTGTGGCAGTGGCACCACCGGATGGCGAAGGATGGTACTTGGGACCATGTACAGGCTAGATTACACGAGTATGCCGACCGTGCAGGGATGGTCGATTGGGATGTGTCAGTGGACTCCACGATTGCTCGCGCACACCAGCACGCGACGAACGTCACCCGCCTAAAAAAGGGCTTCGTCGAATTACAAGAATCTGCTGACCGAGCCGCCTGATCACGCGATTGGCCGCTCCAGAGGCGGCCTCTCGACGAAAACTCATCAGCTCGTCGACGGGCATGGTTTACCGTTGGTGACGATCTGCACGGCCGGGCAGGATGGTGATGCGCCGTTGTTCATTCCGTTGATGGAACAGCTGCAGGTTGGTCGCCGCACCCGTCCAGTTGCGGCGTTGGGTGACAAGGCGTACTCGTCGCGTGGGAACCGAGCGTATCTGCGTCAGCGTGGCATTGAGGCGGTAATTGCTGAGCCTCGTGATCAGCAAGGGCATCGGAAACGACGGGGTTCACGGGGTGGTCGGCCGCCGAAGTTTGATGCGGATAAGTATCGAGGCAGGAACGTGATCGAGCGTGGTTACTGCCGGTTGAAGCAGTGGCGTGGGCTTGCGACCCGGTATGACAAGCTCGCGGTTGTGTACCGGGCCGCGGTAGTGCTCAACGGGGTGATCGCTTGGCTCAAACATTTAACAGACACGCCCTAGGGGCGCTGTGCGCCGACAAAGCACTCGCGCACCTCGATCCACGTATCAAGTTCACCTGCAATTCTTGCGGCAATCTCTTGCGCACGTGCGCTGTTCTCGACTCGCACCACCCAGATGCGCACCGACGGCTTGCCCGCTTGATTGTAGACGCCCTCACGCACATCGCCGCCAGGGCCAACCACCACTGATTGCGATTCGGCGCTCAGCGCCTCGACCCATTCGAGTTCAGAGTTCGCCTGCAACTCGTCTTCGAAGACGGTGAGAAACGCCAAGGCTTCTTCGCGCCACTCGGGGCTGCGCTCGTGCAGCTCAGACTCTCGAATATGCCATGACAGTAGGTAACGCATGCCAGCCTCCTTGCGAGATGAGTTGAGAAAGCGGGCTCCGCTTGCAACGGGGTCGCTTGCTACCATCGTCGCATCGTGCGCGTGGGGTGTCGAGCGTCGGTGCCCGGGCAGTGGTTGCGCTGCGAGCACACACCCCTGGCATTTCGAGGTGCGGCTGCAGCACTTCTCAGAGGGGCTCAGCGTACAGACGCTGCACGTGGGTTCGTTTGATGACGAAGGGCCCGTGCTCGAACGCATGCATGCGTGGATCGCCGACCAGGGCTTGCACCTTGCCGGAGTGCATCATGAGATCTATTTCAGTGATGCCCGCAAGGTCGCGCCAGAAAAGTTGCGCACGCTGCTGCGGCAACCGGTGACTCTGCCCGCTCGTGTCGCGCCTACCGTGCAGTAGTAGTGCTCTGTTCGCTCAAATCTGGTATTCAAGCTCGTGGTAGCTGCCACGAAAGAACAGCAATGGCTCCTTGCTGAGATCGGT
>JAAZHL010000367.1 GCA_012510755.1 Leucobacter sp. | reverse complement strand
TGCGCGTCACGCTCGACGGTGCGACGTCTACTTCTGAACTCGACGGCAATGCGCAACTCACTGGTATTGCCGGTGAATCTACTGACTACGCGCCGTCAGCAGGCTGGTTCGACGATCACTCACTCGTATTGCTTACGTGGGGTTCGTCCTCGTGCCAGCCGGTCGTGGAATCGGTGCAAGCCGAAGGCCAGACGGGTACGGTGACGTTTGTTACTGAAGACCGCGCCTGCACGATGGACATGGCGCCACGCACCACAATCATTGCGTTCGATGGTATCGATGATGACGCCGAGGGGGACTTTGTACTCACACTGGTGGGTGACAATCTCGACGGCACACTTAACGTGATCGAGCGCTAGTCGGCCGACGAAGACATGCAGCTGGGCCAAGTACCTTTAGCCGCGCCGCAAACTGCAGATCGCATTCTCGCGCCCGATGTGGCGCGTGGCATGATGCTGCTGTGTATCGCTGTCGCGAACGTTTCTAGCTACCTGTGGGGCCGTGAGGCGACTGATCTCTCGACGACGCATCTGACAGGTGAAGACACTGTCAGCACCATACTTTCGTTCTTGGTGATGATCTTCATCGACGGGCATGTCTACCCAATGTTCGCGTTTCTATTTGGGTATGGCATCACCCAATTTGCTATCTCGCGAATCTCACGCGGTGCTGCACCGCACACGGTAAGCAAAATGTTGCTGCGGCGCCATCTCTGGTTGCTTGCGTTCGGCGGGGTGCATGCCTTGCTGCTATTCGCGGGAGACATCTTGGGTGCTTACGCATTTACTGGTCTCGCGGTGAGCGCCCTTCTGCTTCGAGGCAGTGACCGGTTGCTGCGAATTTTGCTGTGGGTGGCTGGCGCTCTCGCTGCGTGCACCGTGTTGTTCACTGCGGTGTCAATCGCGGTGCTTGAGTCTTTCTCAAGCTCTGAGCTGATATTGGCGGGAGATGTCGCCGCTTTCGACATGGGTATTCCTGGCATCGGTGACGTCATGAGTGGCATTGCCAATTATTGGCTTGCGATGATTGCACGCTTCGCTATCTGGGTCACGTCTTCGATTGGCGCCGTCCTGAGCCTGATTGTGCCGTTTCTGGTGGTGCTCGGCGGGCTGTTGGCACGCTACCGCTGGCTTGAGAATGTGGCGCGAACCCGCTTTTCTCTCGCTCAGGTGGCGATCGTGGGAATCACGATTGGTCTACTAGGATCGCTGCCCGCGGGCTTCACGTTTCTGGGCATTTGGCAGCCGGCTGCGGTGTGGTCTGGGCTGAACTTGTTCTTGTTTCAGTTCTGTGGAGTCGTGGGTGGCCTCGGCTACGTGGCCCTTATTGCCTGGTTGGGGTCACGCGCGAAGCCCGACCTTTCGTTGCCAGTCAAAGCGATTGCCGCGGTAGGTAAACGTTCGCTGAGTTTCTACCTGCTGCAATCGTGTGTGTTTGCGCCGTTGCTGTCAGCGTGGGGGCTTGGTCTCGGGGCTTCTCTCAGCAGCGCACAAGCGTATTTGCTCGCCGGTGTCGTGTGGCTGTGTTCTCTGGTGCTTGCAGTGTGGCTCGACGCCCGTGGCTGGCGTGGGCCAGCAGAAGTGCTGTTGCGCCGACTCACCTATGGGCGCTGAACTACAACTAGGCGCGCGTCAGTTGAAGCAGCCGTTCGCACGCGGTGCGCAGCGTGGCTTCATCTTTGACGAAGGTGAAGCGCACCCAGTTGCGCAGGGCATGGGCCGCCGGTGAACCGGGCCTGCAGAAGGCTGAAATGGGAACACACGCAACGCCAATGTGCTCTGGCAGCCAACGTGCAAATGCACCGCCATCGCCAACCTCTCCATCCAAGAAGGGTGTTGCATCTGCGCACACAAAGTAGGTACCTTCGGGGCGCACCGTGTCAAAACCAGCCTTGGTGAGCCCTTCAATGAGCATGACACGTCGTTCATCGAGGCTCGCACGAAGCTCTCGAACATCGTTGTCACCTTCAGTGAGTGCCCGAGCAACGGCCGGCTGCAGCGGTGCACCGCCTGAGAACGTCAGAAACTGCTTGATGGCAAGCACTGCCTCAATGAGGGGTGCCGGTCCACACACCCAGCCGATTTTCCACCCGGTGAGGGAAAAGGTCTTACCCGATGATGAAATGGTGAGGGTTCGGCTCTGCATCTCTGGCAGCGTGGCAAACGGTATGTGCGTTGCGCCCTCAAAGGTGAGGTGCTCGTACACCTCATCGGTGATGACGATGGCGTCGACCCGTGCCGCTTCCTCGGCGATGACCGACAACTCCTCACGGGTGAGTACAGTGCCGGTTGGGTTGTGCGGGGTGTTCACAAGAATCAGCTTGGTGCGTGTGCTGACGGCCGCACGAAAGGTGGCGGCATCGAGGCGAAAACCAGACTCGGTGGGGCGCAGGGGTGCGGTGGTATGGGTTGCACCTGACATTGCAATAGCCGCAGCATGCGAATCGTAGAATGGCTCGAGGGTGAGCACCTCATCACCCGCGCTGGCGAAGGCGAGGATTGCCGCGGTGAGCGCTTCGGTAGCGCCCGCAGTTACGAGTATTTCGCTGTTCGGGTCAAAACTGAGCCCGTAGTGCCGACGCTGGTGGTCTGCGATTGCCTGTCGCAGGGCAGGTACCCCGCGCACTGGTGGATATTGGTTCTGGCTATCGAGCATCGCTGCGACCGCTGCTTCTCGAATCCACAACGGGCCGTCTTCGTCGGGGAAGCCCTGCCCAAGATTTGCTGCTCCTGTGTCAGCAGCAAGCGCACTCATTTCTGAGAAGATTGACGGTTTCGTGCTTCCGTCGTCGTCAATCAACCCGGTTGCGGTTGCTACTGTTGCCCAACGTTCTATCATGTGCATCAGACTATCGCGAGTCTACGCGTGTTCAGGCGTTCAGGTGGTCGTTGCTGGGTGGTGCGCGAGTAGAGTGCAGGCATGGCCTTTCTTAGTGACATGCAGTTGCCGATCATCGTTGCACCGATGGCAGGCGGCCCAAGCACCGTTGATCTAGCTGCAGCCGTTTCGTTGGCGGGTGGGTACGGGTTCTTAGCTGCCGGCAACAAGAGTGCGGGGGCGATGGCAGAGGAAATAGAGCAGCTGCGCGCGCGGGTGCACACTTTTGGCGTCAATTTGTTTGCGCCACCATCGCAAAGCGTCAACGTTGACGAGTTTCAGGTGTACGCGCAGCGATTGCAGCCTGAGGCAGAGATACATGGCGTGGTGCTTGACCCGCTCCCGAAAAGTGGCGACGATGAGTGGTCTGAGAAGCTTGAATATTTACGGGCGAACCCGGTCGAGGTCGTGTCTGTCACGTTTGGTTTACCTGAGCGGGCAGAGATCAGCATGCTGCAAGCTGCTGGTTCATTCGTGGTCGCAACGGTGACGAGCCCCGTCGAAGCGCAAAACGCTGCAGAGCTTGGCGTCGACGGGCTGGTGGTGCAAGGGTATCGAGCGGGTGGCCACAGCGCGGTGCATGATCCGCGTACTTGGCCGGCCGAACTCGAGACGGCTGAGCTGGTGCGTGCCGTTCGCCAGAGTGTGCACCTGCCGGTGATTGCTGCGGGTGGTATCGATGGGCCAGCGGCCGTGCGCGAAATGCTTGACGCAGGTGCCGAAGGGGTGTCGGTCGGCACAATGTTCTTGCGCACCGACGAGGCGGGGACTTCGCCGACGCACCGGGCTGCGATCGGTGACCCAGAATTCACGTCAACCACGCTGACTCGGGCGTTTACCGGCCGCCCGGCACGTGGGTTGCACAACGGCTTTATTGACCGTCATCATTCAGCAGCACCCGCAGGTTACCCCGAGGTGCACTATTTGACTCGTGAACTAAGTGCTGCGGCTGGGGCCGCGGCAGATACCGACCGCCTTCACTT
>JAAZHL010000424.1 GCA_012510755.1 Leucobacter sp. | reverse complement strand
GTCGTAGTGCTGTTCAATGATCGCCGCGAGCGTCCGCCCGACGCCGATCCCGTAGCATCCCATGATCATCGGCTTCTCCTCGCCGTCGCTGTTCAGATAGTTACAGCCGAGCGCCTCGGAATACTTGGTGCCGAGTTTAAAGATGTGTCCGACCTCGATGCCCCGGCACATCGCCAGCGGCTTTCCGCAGGACGGACAGGGATCGCCCTCGACGGCGCTTCGGACATCGGCAACCTGAGTCGGCTGGAAATCGCACCCGATATTGATATTTTTCAAATGATAATCGGTCTCGTTGGCTCCGACGACAAAATTTCCCATCGCGACGATCTCGTGATCCGCGATGACGGGTATCGGTTCGGCAAGCCCGACCGGGCCGGCAAACACGACCGCGGCACCGGTCACGCGCTCAACATCGGCGGGGCCGGCCAGAACCACCTCGGTCGCGTCAAACAGATTCTTCAGTTTAACGTCATTGACCTCCCGGTCTCCCCTGACCATTACGGCAACGATTTTGCCGTCGATATCATATAACAGGGTCTTGGCAAATTCCGTCGGCGGCAGGCCGAGAAATGCCATCAACTCCTCAATGGTCCTGAAATTCGGCGTATGGATCTTCTCGACCGCCTCGGTCTCGCCGTCGAAAGGCGCGACCTCCGGACAGGGCGCCTTCTCCTCATTGGCGGCGTATTCGCATACCGGGCAGTACGCGATCGCGTCCTCGCCGACATCGGACTTGACCATGAATTCCTGGGAGCCCGATCCGCCCATCGCGCCGGAGTCGGCGTGTACGAGAATGTAATCGAGCCCGCAACGATCAAAGATCCGGCAGTACGCCTCGTACATCGCCTGATAGGAGCGATCAAGCCCCTGCTCATCCGCGTCAAAGCTGTACGCGTCCTTCATCACGAACTCGCGCGCGCGCATCACGCCGAAGCGCGGCCGCTTCTCGTCCCGGTACTTATGTTGGATCTGATAGAGCGTGATCGGGAGCTGACGATACGAGCGCACATTGTCGCGTACCGCCTCGGTGAAGGGCTCCTCATGCGTCGGACCCAGACAAAAACTCCGGCCGCTCCGATCCTGAAGACGAAACATTTCCGGCCCGAATTTATCCCAGCGACCGGACGCCATATACACTTCCGCGGGCAGAACCGCGGGCATGATCAATTCCTGAGCACCCGCGCGATCCATCTCCTCGCGGACGATGTTTTCCACTTTTCGAAAAGCGCGATATCCCATCGGCAGGAACGAATAGATCCCCGACGCGACCTTGCGCATCAGTCCGGCCCGAAGCATCAGCTGATGAGAGATGATCTCGGCGTCGGCGGGTACTTCCCTCTGGGTGGGCATAAACAAAGACGATACGCGCATGGCGGGCACTTCCTTATCCTTTGATTTTGGCTATTGAAAGTATACGTTTTCGCCCATGCGATGTCAACGAACGCACGGCCGGCGGAGCTCATTGCGGCCGCATGCACGGCATCGCGGCGGGGATTTTTCGCATATCCGATTACACCCGGATTCACATATATGATAAACTGGTGAAAAATATCCCGCTGAGGTGAATCATGGACGTATCCAAGCTGAAGGAAGGGGATTTTTCGCATATCCGATTACACCCGGATTCACATATATGATAAACTGGTGAAAAATATCCCGCTGAGGTGAATCATGGACGTATCC
>JAAZHL010000366.1 GCA_012510755.1 Leucobacter sp. | reverse complement strand
GTCATACACAACGACGGTGCCACGTGTGCGCTCGTCAGCGAGCAGCTTGCTGTGATCGGAGTCTTCGTTCAAGCCAATACGCGCGGCGATCGCGAGCCGAAGCGCCGTCAGCGTACGCACCCAGGCAGGCATGGTCGCGGGAGTGATCATCACCTCAACGGGGGTCAGCTGGTCTTCGCGGTCAGGCCCCAGACCAATTTCGCTCGTCACCAACAGCGCGTCTTGCAGCTTGCGATTCACCAAACCTTGCTCGGTAAGTCGCCGAAAATCGGACGACTGGTCGCGGTCTTCGAATGCATCAGGAAACAGCCTGGCCAAGGCCGGGTCAGCCGGTGCTTCGTCTGAGCCGCCAATCTCGAGGCTCGCAAAGAGCGGGTCGGGGTCGAGGGCAGTGGTGCTGTAACTGTTAAGCAAATCGATGAGCTGACCGACAAGCTGATCGAGCAGTTGCGCCTCGTCAGCGTCAAGACGCAGTCGAAGCGTATCGTCGGGCAACGGTAAGAGCCTCACTGCGCACCCGCTTGCCGTGCCGTTGCCCACAGCCCGTAGCCGTGCATCGCCTCGACGTGCAGCTCCATGCTGTCGCGTGAGCCCTCAGCGACCACAGCGCTGCCACTGTGGTGCACCCGCAACATCAAAGCCTCGGCCGTGTCTTGGTCAAAGCCAAAATGTGTGCGAAACACGTATGACACGTAGGTCATCAGATTGACGGGATCGTCCCACACCACCGTCTGCCACGGGCGCTCAGGGACGAGCTCTTGATCGAGGCTCAGGCCGGTGACAGATTCAGTTGCCGCAGTAGCCATTAGCCCCCCCCCAACTCATGTATGCGTGCCTCATCGAGGCCATAGAAGTGGGCGATCTCATGCACCAGCGTGATGCGAATCTCAGACACAAGTTCATCATGATCGGCACAGTGCGCAAGCAGGTTCTCACGAAACAAGATGATGCGGTCGGGCTCTTCGCCATAGCCATACACGTTTCTCTCGGCGAGCGAAAACCCCTCGTACACGCCTAGCACGTCGCTGCCGTCTTCGGGGCGATCTTCGACCAGAAAGATGACATTGTCGAGCTCACGAAGCATATCTTCGTGCAAACTGTCGAGGCCCTCACCTACCAGGGCTTCGAAGTCTTCGTGAGAGACATCGAGCATGTCTTCACCCTAACAAGCTCAGCAGAAGAGTGAGCGAGCAATTGCTGATAGCTGTCGTGGTTGGGTGCTCACGATTCGTGTGTGTGGTGTTCAGGTTTCGTGTTGAAGCGTTTCGATCGCACCGCCCAAATCAATGACGAGCCCGCCGACAATCAGATAGATCAGGCCCAAGAATATTGCGTAGGTGATGGTGAAGCCGAGACACGCCCACACATTTGCGAGCACCCGAAAGTGGGTGAATACCTTACGCAAGAAACTTAAGGGGTGTTTGATGTCCCAACTGTTGAGACGCAAGTACCGGCCCAAATACATGCCGAAACCAAGCAGCAGCAACACGCAGGCGACAGCCGACCATGAGACGGGACGAGTGAGCGACGAGAAATTGTCACCGAACACTGTGGTGGCAGCGATCACATGCACAATCAAAACGTTGATGATGGTGTTGACCACACCTGACATAGCCAAGGTGATCACGAGAATGATGTCGTACCAGAGGGGCACCGAGTCTTCGTTGCTGCGGTGCGAGAGGTTGAGCTCAGTAATGAGGTAGCTCGAGTTCGGCAGCATCAGCAGCCACACGATGCCCGTCAATAGCCACACTGCAACCGCACCTGCGTAGCTCGCTTGCGCAACCAACGCGCCCGCAAGAAACCCGAACATCAAGATGAACACCGGAAGTATCGACAGCATGATGTTGAGCAGCATCGGACGATAGAGGTGAGTGCGGTAGACGACGGCGCGCAGCAACACCAGCAATGCCGCGTATACATTGAGGCCGACCGCGCCGAGCAAGAAGAACATGCAACACAGACTAATTGCTCGGTTGGGTGCTGACCGCAAGTATGGGTTATGATCGTAGGGTTGCCTGGCGAGCTTAGCTCAGCAGGTCAGCGTGGTGGGCATAGCTCAGTTGGTAGAGCACCGGCTTGTGGTGCCGGTGGTCGCGGGTTCAAGTCCCGTTGTCCACCCCAAATGGGAGAGGTTCAAACCCTCGACAAGAGTAACCACTCTTTGTCCGGTCTGAACCTCTCCCTTCTTCTTCGCTTCAGCCGCCCAGTTCAGAGCGTTCATCTGCTCCTCGGTATCGCAGAGTGAACCGAAGGGGCGCTCGTACTCGACACGGACATCCCCGTCTTCCTCGATGAAGATCCGGTGAAAGAACGCCTGATTGCACAGTCGCCGGTTTGCGTCATCAGCACGCTCGTACACGCTGACGATGTTGGCAAGCAGCCCGAGCGAGTCATCGAGGTTTGCTCTCGCTGACGCATACTCATCGTGGTGCGCTTCGATTCGGTGCTGAATGTGGCTCATCGCATTTGGGAGTGTAGATGCGGTCTGAACCCGCCAGCCTCGAGCAGGGATCTCGCGATGTAGTTCGTGAGGTTCCGGAACCCGAGCGCGGACCCGCGGAGGTGCTCGAG
>JAAZHL010000365.1 GCA_012510755.1 Leucobacter sp. | reverse complement strand
GTCCCGGCATTTAACGGCCTTCAATCTCGAGCTCGACATCAGAGAATTTTGCCTTGAATGTTTGCAGAGCCTGGGAGGGTTCTGCAGGGGTCGCCGACCACCCTAGCGCCACGGCGAGGTGCCTAGGCCGAGCATCAGTCGTCACGAAATGTCCGACGACCCATGCCCCCACTTCACCGCCGTTCGCGCGTTCTTCGACCACCTGGTAGTCGCCACTCACAAAGCTGCCGACCGTCATGAACACCAGGCCCGCTGAAGCGTCGGTGATGGCCTCGCCAGGCCCAGTCACCGTGTCGAGCGGCCGCACCTCGGCCACATCAACCGCGTGTTCGCTCTCGACGGTAATCGCATGGCCGAGTTGCCATTTACCGAGCCAAGCGAAGCCCGCCGCGACGAGCAGCGCCAGCACGAGCGCACCGATCCACTTCGGCTTCACCATCACCCGCAGCTGGGTGGGAGCGCCTTCGTAGTGCGGGCGAGTACGTCGCGTAGCTGGTGTGCTCACTTTCGCGACCCCTCTTTGCCTGTGCGTTTCGCGCCGACAACGCGCTTGCTGCCCTCAGTGCTGCGAGTCTCAGCGCTGCGAGTCTCAGTGCTGCGAGTCTCAGCGGTCGCGCTCGGTTCAGGGGCACGTAGTCGCACACGGTCTGCGGCGGTGTCGGTCAGCTGGCGTTGACTTGCGAGTTCGGCTTCGACTCGCGCGAGATATTTGTTGATCTCATCGTCGGTTCGCGAAGCCGACCAGCCCAGAGTTTCGGCCATCCGTTTCGCGGCAACTGGGGCGGCCGAGACGCCTCTATCCCACGCTTCAATTGAGATGCGGGTGCGCCGGGCGAGCACGTCGTCGAGATGCAGCGCACCCTCATGGCTTGCCGCATAGACGATTTCTGCTTCGAGATAGTCGTCTGCGCCGGGCAAGGGTTCTGCGAGTTCTGGTCGCTCATGAATGAGGTCGAGCAGTTCATTCGCCAAGGATCCATACCGCCGCAACAAGTGTTCTATGCGGGTGGGATGCACCCCAAACGCACGGGCAATGCGGCTGCGCCGGTTCCAGGCGGCCTTGTAGCCCTCGGCGCCGAGCAGCGGCACGTCGTCGGTGATCGAGCCCGAAATGCGCCCGTCGAGCGCGTCGGCCGCGGCATCGATGGCGTCTTTCGCCATGACACGATAGGTCGTCAGTTTGCCCCCGGCGACCATCACCAAGCCGGGCACCGGTTGCGCAACAAGATGTTCTCTCGAGAGCTTCGATGTTTCGTCACTCTCACCAGCTAAGAGTGGACGCAGCCCGGCAAAGACGCCTTCGACGTCGTCTCGAGTCAGCGGGGTTTTCAGCACACTATTGACGTGCTTCAGCAGGTAGTCAATGTCTGCTGCCGTGGCCGCAGGGTGGGCTTTATCGAGCTCCCAATCAGTGTCGGTCGTGCCGATGAGCCAGTGTCTGCCCCACGGAATCACAAATAACACGCTTTTCTCGGTGCGCAGCAGCAGCCCGTACTTTGAACGAAAGCGATCGCGCGGCACCACCAGGTGAATGCCCTTCGAGGCACGCACCGAAAACGTCGCACGCTCCCCCACAAGCTGCTGCACATCACTCGTCCAGACACCGGTCGCGTTCACCACTTGTTTCGCGCGAATCTCGAATGTTTCATCAGTCATGAGGTCGCGAGCGGTCACACCGACGACTCGCTCGCCCACCTTCACGAACCCCTCGACGCGCACGCGGTTTGCCACATGTGCGCCATACGAGGCCGCGGTGCGGGCGACCATAGCCACATAGCGGGCGTCATCAACCTGCGCGTCGCTGTAAGTGAGACCTCCGCGAAAGGCGCGCGGCCGCAGCCCCGGCGCTTCACGCACCAAACGTCGTCGGCTGACGTGCTGGTGCCAAGGCACTCCTGGTGCACGCCCGCCCGTACGCGCGAACAGGTCATAGAGCATCATGCCAGCGCCGACATAGAGGCGCTCGACGACGGGCTTGGTCACTGGGTAGAGGAATCGCACCGGTCGAACAAGGTGCGGGGCGATGCGCTGCAGCAGCAGGCCGCGTTCGATGAGCGCCTCACGCACGAGCGAGAAGTTGAGTTGTTCAAGATAGCGAATACCGCCGTGCACAAGCTTGGACGAACGACTCGACGTGCCAAAGCCCCAGTCACGCGATTCGACAAGCCCCGTCGAAAGCCCGCGCGTGACGGCATCGAGCGCCGCGCCCGTGCCGGTAATACCGCCACCGATCACCAAGACATCAAG
>JAAZHL010000001.1 GCA_012510755.1 Leucobacter sp. | reverse complement strand
GTTAATTTGTAATTATTTTCGGACAATGCACAGGTTTCTGACTCGCCACGGCAACCAAAAAGCCCAGAGGGGCCGCAACTGATGCTGCGACCCCTCTGGGCTGTGTTGAAATGAGCGGCGTTTACGCCCGAGTCACGATGGTGGTGCGGGGCAGCGCCTGTAAGACGCCGTGGCTCACCGAACCGAGCAGTAAGCGAGATAGGCCGCCACGCCCGCGACTGCCAACCACAAGGGTGTCGGCATCTTCTGCGGCCTGCAGCAGCGCGGCGACCGGGGGCGCCTGCACAATCTTGCGCTCGATCGTCAGATCGGGGTAGCGACCTGCGAGGCCTGCCGTGCCGATGGCGATCGCCTCTTCAGCCGCAGCACGCTGTGACTCGACGAGCTCTTCGCTCCAGAGATATTCGAGACCTGGCGTGAGCGGGGGCATCCATGCATAGACCGCGATGAGCAGAACCTGCCGCGACGAGGCCTCTTCGGCCGCGAACGCAATGGCCTGCTTGGCTGCATCGCTGCCATCGATACCAACGACTACGCCGGGCTTGGGCTCACCCTGCACCTCGTAGGGCACAACGGCCACGGGGCAGTGCGAGACCGCGGCGATCTTGACCGCGCGAGTGCCAAAGAACGAACCCGAGAGTTTGCTGCCTGTGTGTGCGCCAAGCACCACTAGGTCGGCACGCTTCGAAGCCTCTTCGACCTCAGAGATCGGGTGGCCGACCACGGCGGTGCCGGTGATGACCCCGTTAAAACCGGTGGCTTTGGCGTAGTCACGTTCTGCCTCGAGCATTTGCTCAGACGCTGCCTGCGCCTCACTCAAAAACGCCACGCTCTCGCTCAAGAACGAGTCGTCTGCCACGTGCAAGAGTTCGACCTGTGCACCGGTCTGTGAGGCTCGCGCCAAGCCCCAGTCGAGTGCAACCCGGCTGTGTTCTGAACCGTCGACGCCGATAATGTATTTCTCAGCCATGGCTGTGCCTTTCTGAACTTCGGTGGTCGTGAATTTCGTGGGATTAGGCCTCAAGCGCGGGCAGCTGCGCGGGGTGGCTGCCTGCGAGTTGTTCAATAATACGCACGACTTGACAGCTGTAGCCAAACTCATTGTCGTACCATACATAGACAACGGCGGTGTCGCCGCTTGAGATTGTGGCAAGCCCGTCAACGATGCCAGCACGGTTCGACCCAACGAAGTCGGTCGACACAATTTCTGGCGATTCTACGTAGTCAATCTGGGTGCGCAGCGCACCGACAAGCGACACGTTCTCGAGGTGGGTGTTGATCTCGTCGCGGGTCACCTCGCGCTCGAACTGCAGGTTGAGTACAGCCATCGACACGTCTGGGGTTGGTACGCGAATGGCGTTGCCGGTGAGCTTGCCCTCAAATTCGGGCAGTGCCTTTGCGACGGCCTTGGCCGCGCCGGTTTCGGTGAGCACCATGTTAAGCGCTGCCGAGCGACCTCTGCGGTCGCCCTTGTGAAAGTTGTCGATGAGGTTTTGGTCGTTGGTGTAGGCGTGCACCGTCTCGACGTGACCCTTTTTGACGCCGAAGGTGTCGTTGAGCACCTTGAGCACGGGGGTGATCGCGTTCGTCGTGCATGAGGCGGCTGACACGATGGTGTGCTCGTCGGTGATCATGTCGTTGTTGACGCCGTACACAATGTTCAGCATGTCGCCCTTGCCGGGTGCGGTCAGCAGCACACGCGAGATGCCTGCGTTGCCAAGGTGCTGGCTGAGGCCTGCTTCGTCTCGCCAGATACCAGTGTTATCGACGAGGATCGCATTCTCGATGCCGTACTGCGCGTAGTCGACGCTGGCTGGGTCGTTCGAGTAAATAACCTGAATGCGCACACCATTGGCAAGAATGACGTTTTCGTCTTCGAGTACCTTGATGGTGCCGTTGAATGGGCCGTGCACCGAGTCACGGCGCAGCAGGTTCGCACGCTTGACGAGGTCATTCTCAGAGCCCTTGCGCACGACGATCGCGCGCAGGTTCAACGAGTTGCCGCTGCCTGAGTGATCGATGATGATGCGTGCAAGCAAGCGACCGATTCGGCCGAAGCCGTAGAGCACGACATCGGTGCCGGTGGCTGGTTCTGCGCCGATCGCACCCGCCAGCTGCTCGCGAAGGTAACCTTCGAGATCGGTGCCGGCCGACTCGCGAAAGCCGCGGGCCAGCAGCGCCAAATCGACAGACACGGGGCCAGGCTCGATCACGTTGAGCGCTTCAACGATGGCGCTGGTCTCATCGAGGGGCAGCTCAACCTCGTCGATCTTGCGGGCAAAGCTGTGTGCACGAATAATATCGATGGCTGACCGGCCGACGAGACTGCGGCCGTGCACTGACATGACCACATCATGGTCACGATAGAGCCGACCAATGAGCGGGATCATCCGCTCTGCAAGTTGCTGCTTTGCATTCCACGCCTCAAGGTGTGCATTCGCGCTCTGCTTCATGTGAACGGTGAGTTCCTTCCAGGGAGTGAGTCGACCCGGCCTGCCCGCCAGTCAGTTGGCATCAACCTTAAGTATCTCATGCCAATTGATGAATTGGCCCGGTACCGCTCGACCTTGCCGCACTACGGGCAGCGGTCGACCACCGACCGCGGCTCTGCGTCGCCACGGCCCTGTTGCGCCGCCTGTCGCACCGCCTTGCCTGTGGCACCGATCTGCGTTCTACAACCCCGATTCGGGTGAAAGCGGGTTGTTAATGGCAGATTGGTGCTTGCAACGCTGGGGCAGGGAAAAGGTTAGGGCGGTGAGCGGGCGTGGCCGGGTCGGGCGGAGTGAGACAAGGACTAGGGAAGCCGGGTCGGGCGGGGTGAGACTAGGACAAGGGAAGCCGGGGCAGCGGGTGTGAAAGTGAGAGGTCGGCAGGGCGGCGCAACGGGAGCACGGGCGAGCGATCACGGGAGCGGACAGCGCTCGGCCGGGCGACACCGGCGGAAGCGTTTCAGGAGTTACGCTCGGGTGACTCGCTGCATGTTGCACTCCGGACTAGATTCAGGGGTCGGGTAGCCTCATGGGTATGTCTAAGTATGTGGTGGCTGACCTGCGTCGGGTGGTCGAAGAACTCTGGCCCGCACACACCGCCGAAAGCTGGGACAGGGTGGGGCTCGTTACCGGCAACGACGAGCGACCGCTTCGCTCGGTTGTGCTCGCGGTAGACGCGGTGCGCAGCACCGTGAACGAAGCGCTCGAGTTGGGGGCAGATGCGCTCTTCACCCACCACCCATTATTGCTGCGCGGGGTGCACACGATCGCTGAGGACACCTCAAAGGGAGCCGTGCTTGCAGATCTCATTCGCGGCGATTGTGCGCTGCTGAGTGCACACACGAACGCGGACCAGCCCGAGCATGGCGTGTCTGATGTGATCGCTCGGAGTCTCGGGCTGCTCGATGCACAGCCGATTGTTGTCGCCGAGGGGCCGAGCGAAGTGTTCGGCCTTGGTCGGGTGGGCATGCTGCCTGCAGCGATTTCTCTGCGCGAGTTTGCCGAGCGTGTCGCGGCAATTCTGCCGCAGACGGTGACTGGTGTCAGAGTGGCGGGTGATGCTGAGAGAACAGTCCGGAGAATCGCCCTGCTCGGTGGTGCTGGCGATAGTTTGCTTGACCACCCGTTGGTGCGAGGGGCAGATGTCTATGTGACGTCAGATCTGCGCCACCACCCGGCACAAGAATCGCTCGAATTGAGCGCAGCCGCGGGCGGTCCGGCACTCGTTGATGTGTCGCACTGGGCTGCCGAATCGCTCTGGCTTGAGGGTGCGGCAGAAATGTTCGCCTCGCGACTAGACGGAGTGCAATTTCATGTGAGCAGCCTGCGCACCGACCCGTGGGACTTTGCTGTCGGCGCTGAGCGCTAGGCTTGCAGCCATGAAGGCGAGTCCCCGTCAGCAGCAGTTGCTGCTCAACCTGCAAGATCTTGACACCGCGCTTGCCCGCATGCGCCGACGCAGACAACAGCTGCCCGAGCGCGCTGAGCTCGAGGCGATGGCCGACGAGTCGCAGGCCGCGAAGCAAGCGTTTATGGCGGTGCAGCGTGAACTTGACGCTCAGCAGGCCGAGATTGATCGGCTCGAGAGCGATATTGAGGTGGTGCAGCAGCGCATCACCCGTGACGAGCAGCTCATCGCCGCAAGCACCGCGGCGAAAGAGGCGCAGTCGTTGCAACAAGAACTTGAGGTGTTGGCGAGACGATGGGGCGAACTCGAAGACAAAGAGCTTGAGCTGCTTGAGGCGGCCGAAGACACGCAGCAACGCTTTGCGGCGGTCACTCACGATCTCAACCAGGTCGATCAGCGGCGCGAGGCGCTCATTGAGGCGATTGCTGCAGGTGAGCGGGAGATTGACGCGGCGGCCGCGGCGGTCGCCGAAGAACGCGCGGGTCTCGCCGCCGAGCTGCAGCGCGACCTGCTCGATCACTATGAGCAACTGCGGTCTCGTCTCGGTATTGGTGCTGCGCGGCTGCGCGGCAAGATTTCAGAGGCAAGCAACATGGAGTTGGCCCCAGCCGAGCTGAGCGGCATATTGGCGACTGCCCCAGATGAGCTGGTGCACTGTCCACAGAGCGGGGCTATCCTCGTCAGAACCTTCGACGAATAGTCATGGGCTGAGCTGCGGGATCGTGTAAGACGCGGCTCGCACGGCTCACGCAGACGGCTGCACGTTGTGGTTGTGCGGCTCGTGAGCGTGTGGCTCGTGACCGTGCTGCCCACACGGCTCACGCAGATGGCTACATGCTGTGGCCGTGCGGCTAGTGACCGTGCGGCTATTGACCGTGCGGCTTGTGACCGTGCAGCGCGGTGTTCAGGGTGATGCCTGAGCCGGCGTGCGGCAGCGCCTCGACTGCGCCACTCAGCGAGTGACGGCGAAACAGCAGGTTCGGCTTGCCAGACAGCTCGAACGCTTTCACCTCGATCCGCTCACTCAAATCGTTGGTGTTCGGGTAATAGCGCACACGTGTGCCAGCCGTGACATAGAGCCCTGCTTCAACCACGCAATCGTTGCCGATCGAGATGCCGATACCCGCGTTCGCTCCGAGCAGCGCTCGTTCACCGATTGTGATGCGCTGCTGCCCGCCGCCCGAAAGCGTGCCCATGATCGAGGCGCCACCGCCAATATCGCTGCCAGCGCCAACCACCACACCTTGCGAAATTCGCCCCTCGACCATCGCCGGCCCGAGGGTGCCCGCATTGAAGTTCACGAACCCCTCGTGCATCACCGTGGTGCCTGCTGCGAGATGCGCGCCGAGGCGCACACGTGAGGCGTCGGCAATGCGCACGTCTGGTGGCACGACGTAGTCGGTCATGCGCGGAAACTTGTCGAGACCCACGACGGTGATGCCGTTGCGTTTGAGCGCGCCTAGCCGCTGGCTGAGACCGGTGGCGAGCATCGGCCCTGCGGTGGTCCAGGCGACCGTTGGCAGCAACGCAAACACACCTTCGAGGTTGATTGAGTTCGGTGCAACAAGCCGGTGCGACAAGAGATGCAACCGCAAATACACGTCTGCGGTGTGAGTCGGCGCCGCATCGAGATCGATCTGCACGGTCACGGCAGACAGCTCAACGTCACGCGCATCATCGCGGCCCTGTTGCGACTGCAGCAGGGGGCTCACCTGCATCATTTCGGTGTGCATCGCGCCGAGCGCGGGCGACGGAAACCACGCGTCGAGCACAGTGTCGTCTTTCGCCACGGTGATGATTCCATCGGCCCATGCGGTGCGTGTAGCGTTCATGCACTCTAGGGTATTTCTTGTGAACAGCATCAGGTCAACTTTCTTCTTAAGTTCTCGAGAACCGGTCGAACTTACACGGCAACTGTGCAACATTGAGTCGGTCTCGGGCAGCGAAGGCCCCCTTGCCGACGCGATTGCACATGCGCTCGCCGGGGCCGAACACCTCACGGTGCTGCGAGACGGCGACGCCTTGATTGCGCGCACCGAACTTGGGCGTGCCCAGCGGGTGATCATTGCGGGGCACATCGACACCGTGCCGGTCAACGGCAACCTGCCGGTGCGTGACCAGGGCCCAGATAAGGCTCGCGAAGACGAGGTCCGGGAAGACGCGGCTCCCGAAGGCGCGGCACCCGAAGACGCGGCTTCTGGGGGCGCGATGATCTGGGGGCGCGGCACGGTCGATATGAAGGCCGGCGTCGCCGTGCAACTGGCACTCGCGCTCGAACTCACCGCGCCGGCGGTTGACATTACGTGGGTCTGGTACGACCATGAAGAAGTCGCTGACGAGCTGAACGGACTGGGCCGTGTCATGCGTCACCACCCGAACCTTTTCGATGCCGATTTCGCGATTCTTGGTGAGCCGACCTCTGGCAACGTTGAGGGCGGCTGCAACGGCACCCTGCGCGCGGTGGTGCGGGTCAGTGGTGTGCAAGCGCATTCCGCTCGCAGCTGGATGGGGCGTAACGCCATTCATCGCGCCGCCACCCTCTTGCAGCGGCTTGAAGAGTTCGAGGCGAGTGCGATCGAGGTTGATGGGTTGACGTACCGCGAAGGGCTCAACGCCGTGCGAATTGGCGGGGGAGTTGCGGGCAATGTGGTTCCTGATCTGTGCGAGATTGAAGTGAACTTTCGATTTGCTCCGAGCAGAAGTATTGACGAGGCGCAGCAGTTTGTGCGAGATTTCTTCTTCGACGCCGATGAGGTGCAGTTCGTTGATGTGGCGGCTGGTGCTCGGCCGGGGCTGCGGCACCCGTACGTGCGTGAGTTCGTCGAGGCGATAGGAGAGAAGGTGCACCGCGAACTTGGCTGGACCGATGTGTCACGGTTCAGCGCCCTCGGAATACCCGCAGTCAACTTTGGCCCGGGTGATCCGCTACTTGCACACGCAGACGACGAGCGGGTCGCTGTCGCAGAGATTGAGCGGGTGGCTGAAGCGCTGCGGGCCTGGCTGAGCACATGAAGCAGGCTCAACACTGAAGCAGGCTCAGCACATGAAGCAGGCTGAGCGCCTGAACCTGAACGTTAGACAGTGGTTGCTGACGTGAATGACCCACGCCAGCAACCACTGCAAGGTTCGTCGACATCATCGACTGATCGACTCATCGACTTATCGACAACCCGCCGCATCGATGCGTCGCCGATTTACCTCACTGCGACAGACTCACGGCTGCGACACGCTCACGGCTGCAACACGCTCACGATCATCGATCGCATAGGCGGTCTCGCCGTGCGCTGACTCGTCGATGCCGGCCAACTCGACCTCGGTCGGCACACGCAGGCCAGTGACGAGTTTGACACCCACTGCGATGAGCAGTGAGACAACGAACGAGTAGAGCATGACCGCGAGCACCGAGATGGTTTGCACGAGCAGCAGGCCCGCGTCACCGCCGGTGAACAGCCCGTCGTCAAAGGCGAAGAAGCCGAGATAGAGCGAGCCGATGACACCTGCGACGAGGTGCAACCCCACCACGTCGAGCGAGTCGTCGTAGCCGAGCCGATATTTCCATTCGATGGCGAGCGCACACGCAACACCTGCGACGACTCCGAGCAACATTGCCCACAGGGGGGCCAGGTTAGCGGCGCTTGGGGTGATTGCGACGAGCCCCGCAACGGCGCCAGACGCGGCCCCGACGACGCCGGGCTTCTTGCCGCGCAGTACGTCGGTCAAGATCCAGCCGAGAATGCCTGCAGCGGGTGCGACAAGGGTGTTGACGAGGATCAAGCCAGCCTCTCCCACCTCAGTCGCCAGGCCCGAGTTGAAGCCGATCCAGCCGAACCACAGCAAGGCTGCGCCAATGGTCACGAGGGGAATGCTGTGCGGGGGGTGTGATCCTGGTGCAAAACCTAAACGCTTGCCAGCAACCAACGCGAGTGCCAACGCCGCGGCCCCAGCATTGATGTGAATGACGGTGCCGCCGGCGAGATCGATCACATCTGGGGTGCCGAGTGTCTCGCCGAGCCGCTGAATCCAGCCGCCGCCCCACACCCACGCGGCGACGGGAAAGTAGACGAGCGAGGCCCACACTCCGGCGAACAGCACCCACGAGCCGAGCCCGACACGGTCGGCGATCGCGCCCGAGATGAGGGCGGTGGTGATCATGGCGAACACGGCACCAAAACCGACGCCGATGAAGTCAGTTGGGGGCGTGTTCAGCAGCCCGAAGTCTTTGAACGGACTGCCAGCGAAGCCGCTCTCGCCATCGGCAAAATAGTTCATGCTGTATCCGAACAGCACCCAGAGCACTCCCACGACGCCCATCGCGCTCACGCTGAACAGCATCATGTTCACCACTGAGCGCACTCTGACGAGCCCCCCGTAGAACAGTGCGAGCCCGGGGGTCATGATGAGTACGAGCGCGGTGCTTGCAAGAGTCCACACGTCTTGTGGTGTGAGTTCCATGTTGTTGCCGCCTTTCAATTGATCGAGTCGAGATCTGTCGACGCGGCCCGTCGACTCGTTCAGTGTGCGCGCATCGTGTTTCGCAGTTTTTGCTCGCGCGTTACGGCAAGGTAACTCTTTTAATTCGAGAATGTTTCGTGACCCCGTTTTGGTTACGGGGGTGTTTCTGAGTGTGCTAATCTCAAAAACTCCAAAACCACGCGCGGCCTGATGGCTGCCAGAGAGAGTACATTGGTGGTGTCACACTTCGTTCGCCCGCTTGATCGCATCGCACGCATTGGTCTGTATGACCCTGCAGATGAGCACGATGCGTGCGGT
>JAAZHL010000364.1 GCA_012510755.1 Leucobacter sp. | reverse complement strand
GGCGAGGGTCGCGAGGCATGGAAGCGAGGTGAGGTCGCGCCGGTTCCGCGGAATCAAGGCGCGAGGATCGCCCAGCCCGCCCTCTAGTCGAACATCGCGGCGGCGGCGCGCGCCTCGGCACGCCCCTCGGCCGGGTCGGCACCCGTGACGGTAACGTGGCCGACTTTGCGGCCCGGCCTGGGGGGCTTGTCGTAGCTGTGCACCTTCGCGCCCGGATGCGCCGCGAGCACGGCCGCATAGCGCACCGGCATCGGCCCCTCAGCGGGCCCACCCAGCACGTTCACCATCACCGCGGCAGGCGCCGTCATCGCGGTATCGCCAAGTGGCATATCGGTCACCGCCCGCAGATGCTGTTCGAACTGGCTGGTCACCGAGCCTTCAATCGAGAAGTGGCCCGAGTTGTGCGGGCGCATGGCAAGCTCGTTCACGAGCACACGGCCGTCTTCGGTCTCGAACATCTCGACCGCAAGCACCCCAGTTACCGCGGTGCCCTCGGCAACGACCCGGCCGATACGTTCGGCCTCGGCGAGCGTCGCTGCGCTCTGCCCAGGCGCGGGAGCGATGACTTCAGCGCACACCCCATCTCGTTGAATGGTCTCAACCACTGGCCAGGCCCGCATCTCACCGCTCGGCCTGCGCGCGACAAGCTGCGCAAGCTCGCGCGTAAACGCGACCAGCTCTTCGACGAGCAAGAACCCACCCCGGCCATCTTCGGCGAGCGCCGTGAACCAGTCTCGCGCTTCATCGGCCCGAGAAACGACGCGCACGCCCTTGCCGTCGTATCCGCCGCGTGCAGTCTTCACCACTGCCCGGCCGCCATGCGCATCGATGAAGTCTTGCAGCTGCTGCTCATTGGCGACGGCAGCCCAGTCGGGCACCGGCACGCCCAGCTCGGTGAGCTTCTCGCGCATCAAGATTTTGTCTTGGGCGTACTGCAGCGCGTCGGGTCGCGGGTGCACCGCCTTGCCACGGCGCTCGAGCTCGCGCAAGATCTCGCCAGGCACATGTTCGTGATCAAACGTCACCACGTCAACGGTGTCGGCGAACGCATAGACCGTTTCGGGGTCACGGTAGTCACCGACCGCGTCAGCAGCCCGCTCAGCGCTCATGCCGTCGCTCTCAGCCAGCACGCTAATACGCAGACCGAGGTGTATCGCCGGGGGAACCATCATTCGCGCGAGCTGGCCACCGCCGATGACTCCAACCCGAATGATGCCCGTGTGTTCACCGGTGTGACCGGTGTCGCCGTGTTGACCCATGCCCCCTATTCTGCCGTACCCGCGCATATGCGCGAGCCCCTGCGTCTGTGCCGCACCCGCGCACCTGCGCCAGCTCCTGTACGTGCCGCACCCAGACACCTGCGCCAGCTCTTCACGCTGGCCAGCACGAATCCAACCACGCCTGTCTCACCCACGCGCCAGCTCACGCTCCGATCCACGCCAAGCCGCACCACCCCACACACCACACCACGCGCCGAACTACGCCACCACCCAGCGCCAAAGGGACTCAATTGGTCGTCTCTGCGAGTTTGAGAGAGCCAATCGAGTCCCTTTGGCGCTGGGGAGGGGTGGGGTGAGTTGGCGCGAGTGTGGGGCAGGGTTGGCGTGAGCGTGGAGCGGTTGGCGCTGGGCTGGTGCGGGATGGCGTGCACACGCGCCGAACCACTACTCAAAGGGACTCAATTGGTCGTCTATGCCTGTGCGAGAGAGCCAATCGAGTCCCTTTGGCACTGGGTAGGGG
>JAAZHL010000363.1 GCA_012510755.1 Leucobacter sp. | reverse complement strand
GGTCAGTGTAGCGGGGCTGTTCTTCGAAGGTCACTGAGGCTGATGCCAAGGTGACGCAGACTCCCGAGCCAGTGCGCTGCACAGCGAAGCGGCGCTCGACCCCGTCGATCGCGAGGCGCACCTGGTCAGCGCTTGCCGCGATGACCTCGACCTGGGCGCCGCCCTCGTCGGGGGCAACCTGCCAACCGTCTCGGCGTTGCCGGTACTCGACGGTGAGCTCATCGCTGGCGACGACGTAGCTTCTGCTGCGCCAGTCGGCATGAAAGAGCCGCCAGCCGCCGATCTTGGGCCGCGGGTTCGCCTCGGCGATTGCGAGTGCAAGTGCGTCTTCACCGCTCACCGGGTCACCTGCGGCGAGGTCGTCGCTCGGCCCGGCGGGCGCGCCACTGGCAACAGCGGCTCCCGTGGCGATCGCCGCAGCAATCGCATAGGGGCGCACGCTGTTTGAGTCGAGCGTCGGCGCGAACACTTCTGGGTGCTCGTCGAAGTACTTGGTGCTGGTGATGCCCGCCAGGAACGTCGGCTCACGCAGCACATTCACAAGCAGGTCAGCGTTCGTGCGCGGCCCTTGCCAACGCATGGCCTCGAGCGAGCTTGCGAGCGCGCTGGCCGCGGCATGGCGGGTGGGGCCCACACCAATCACCTTCGCGATCATCGGGTCGTAGAAGGTGGTGATGGTCTCGCCCGTTTCGATGCCCGCATCGAGACGAACTGCGGGCGCACCGGTGCCGAGCACACTGAACTGCGACGCTACGCCCGGCAGCTCGAACAGTTCTACTCGACCCGACTGCGGCTGCCAATCTTCCGCAGGGTCTTCGGCATAGAGGCGCACCTCGATGGCATACCCGGTGGCAGCGGGAGGCTCGCCTGCAAGCACGCCGCCCGTGGCGACGTCGAGCTGCAAGCCGACCAGGTCAAGACCGGTCGTGCACTCGGTCACCGGATGTTCAACCTGCAGGCGCGTGTTCATCTCGAGAAAGAAGAAGTCACCGTTTTCGTCGGCGAGAAACTCCACCGTACCCGCGCCCACGTAGCCGATCTGCGATGCGGCAGCCCGTGCCGCGTCGTACAGGCGCTCGCGCATGGCCGCACCGTGCTTCTCAACCAGCGGTGAGGGAGCTTCTTCGACGACCTTCTGGTGGCGTCGCTGAATCGAACACTCACGCTCGCCGACTGCCCACACGTTACCGTGCCGGTCGCCGAAGACCTGCACTTCGATGTGATGCCCGGCGGCAATGTACCGTTCGCAGAACACCGTGGGGTCGCCGAACGCGCTCGCCGCCTCGCGTGAGGCAGACTCGACGGTCTCAGCGAGCGCATCGAGGTCGGTGACGATGCGCATGCCGCGCCTGCCGCCACCTGACGATGCCTTCACCAGCACCGGCAGATCGGCTTCGGTGATCTGATCGACCGCGAGCTCACCGAGCACCGGCACGTCGGCAGCGAGCATCAGCCGCTTCGACTCGATCTTTGACCCCATCTGGTCGATGGACTCGGGGTCGGGGCCGATCCACGTGATGCCTGCTTCGATCACCTGGCGCGCAAACCCGGCGTTCTCTGACAAGAACCCATAGCCAGGGTGAATGGCGTCGGCGCCTGCGCGCTTCGCGGCTTCGATAATGAGTTCACCACGCAGGTAGGTGTCTGCGGGTGCGGTGCCGGGCAGACGAACGGCGAAGTCGGCCTCGCCAACGAATGGCGCGTCGGCGTCGGCGTCTGAGAACACGGCGACGGTGCCGATGCCGCGGGCGCGGCAGGTGGCAAAGACGCGGCGCGCGATCTCGCCGCGATTGGCGACAAGCACACGTGTGATGCGCGTCTCAGTTGACTGCGCGGGGGCTGGAGTGAGATTCGTGGTCATCTGGGTGCTCACATTCTGAAGATGCCGTACGAGCGGTCTGAGTCGATCGGGCCACTTGCGATAGCTGAGAGCGACAGCCCGAGCACGGTGCGGGAGTCGCGGGGGTCAATGATGCCGTCGTCGTAGCCAAGCCCCGACAAGAACAGCGGCAATGACTCGTCTTCGATCTGCTTTTCGATGGCCTGGCGGCGCACCTCGTTGGCGTCTTCGTCGAAGGGAATGCCGCGAGCTTCGGCCGAGGCACGAGCGACGGTCGACATGACGTCGGCGAGCTGCGCACCGCCCATGACCGCTGATTTTGAGGTGGGCCATGCGAAGACAAAACGGGGGTCGAACGCCCGCCCGCACATGCCGTAGTGACCCGCGCCATATGAAGCGCCGACGAGCAGCGAAATGTGCGGCACGGTCGAGGTCGAGACAGCATTCACCATCATCGAGCCGTGCTTGATGATGCCGCCCTCTTCGTATTTGCGCCCCACCATGTAGCCCGTGGTGTTGTGCATGAACAGCAGCGGTGTGCGTTGCCGGTTCGCCACCTGAATGAACTGGGTGACCTTCTGCGCTTCTTCGCTAAAGATGACGCCCTTCGAGTTCGCGATGATGCCGACGGGGTAGCCGTGAATGCGGGCCCAGCCGGTCACCATGCCAGAACCATAGCGCGGCTTGAACTCGTCGAAGTCGCTGCCGTCGACGACGCGGGCGATGACCTCGCGTGGGTCAAACGGAATCTTCAGATCTGGCGGCACGATGCCGAGCAGTTCTTCGCTGTCGTAGAGTGGGTCGACCGCGGGACCCGGGCGCGGGCCTTGCTTTTCGACGTTGAGACGTGACACGATGCGACGCCCGATGCGCAGGGCATCTTGCTCGTCGCGGGCGAAGTGGTCGGCGAGGCCGCTGGTGCGGGCGTGCATTTCGGCGCCGCCGAGCGATTCTTCGTCGCTGATTTCACCGGTGGCGGCTTTGACGAGCGGTGGGCCACCCAAGAACACCATCGACTGTTTTTCGATCATGACGATGTGATCGCTCATGCCGGGCAGATAGGCGCCGCCCGCCGTCGAGTTGCCGAAGACGATGGAGACGGTGGGCACGCCCGCCTTCGACAGTTCGGCGAGTCGCCTGAATGAGTCGCCACCGGGAATGAAGATCTCGCGCTGGCTGGGCAGGTTCGCGCCGCCTGACTCAACAAGTGTGATGAGCGGCAGGCGATTCTTCAGCGCAATGTCCATCGTGCGCAGCTGCTTTTTGAGCGAGGGCGGGTTAATGGTGCCGCCGGCGATCGTCGGGTCGTTGGCGAGGATCACGCACTCTACACCCGACACCACCCCAATGCCGCTCACAATGCTGGCGCCGACCGCAAAGTCGCTGCCCCATCCGGCGAATGCGCCCAGCTCGAGAAATGGTGTGTCGCGGTCGAGCAGCAGCTCGATGCGCTCGCGCACGGTGAGCTTGCCACGTGCACGGTGCCGTGCGACTGCTTTCTCGCCGCCCGAGGCGGCCAACTGGTCGAAGACCCCGTCGAGTTCGTCGAGGCGAGCTTGCATGGCGTCACGGGCTTGCCCGTAATCGGCCGATGCGGTGTCTAGCGCAGAGTTGAAGACGGTCATGACAGGTACCCCAGGTTCTTCGCTGCGAGCGTGGTCAAAATTTCGGTGGTGCCGCCGCCGATGCCGAGAATGCGGGTGTCGCGGTAGATGCGCTCGACCTCGCTCTCGCTCATGTAGCCCATGCCGCCGAAGAGTTGCACGGCCTGGCTGGCCACCCACTCTGATGCCTCAACGGCAGTGTTCTTGGCGAAGCAGGCGGTCGCGATGAGATCGAGGCCTATCTGATCGCCGCTGGCTGCGGTGCGTGCGCCGGATGCCTGAAATTCGTCCCACCTGCGGGCAGTTTGACGTGTGTAGACGCGGGCGATGTCGATGCGCCTGGCCATTTCGGTGAGGGTGGCACGAATGGTGTCTCGCGTGATGAGTTTCTGGCCAAAGGTCTCGCGATCGCGGCACCACTGCAGTGCCAGGTCGAGCGCGCGTTGCGCGCCCCCGTAGGCCTGCGCGGCGAGCGTGACTCGTTCGCTCACGAAACCATGCGAGATATAGGTGAAGCCGGCACCCTCTTCGCCAACCAGCTGTGACGTCTGCACGCGGGCGTTGTCGTAGAAGAGTTCTGCGGTGTCTGAGGCGTGCCAGCCCATCTTCTTGAGCTTCTTTGACACGTTGAAACCGGGCGTGTCAGTAGGCACGATGATGAGCGATACGCCGCGTGCGCCTGGGCCGCCGGTGCGGGCTGCGGTGACAACAAAGTCTGCGCGTACGCCAGACGTGATGAAGGTCTTCTCACCGCTGATCGAGTAGTGGTCGCCGTCACGTTCGGCTTTGGTGCGCAGGTGGCCGACGTCTGAGCCGCCGCTCGGCTCGGTGATGGCGAGTGAGCCGATCTTTTCCCCGTCGATCGTGGGGCGCACATAGGTGTCGATCTGCTCGTCGCTGCCTGCCAACACGATGTGGGGCAGGCTGATGCCTGAGGTGAAGAGTGAAGCGTAGGTGCCGCCCGACATGCCTGCCTCGTGGGCGGCTTCGGTGATTGCGACGGTCGCCTGCAGCCCGCCGCCGCCACCGCCGACCTCGACTGGGTAGGGGGCACCGATCAGTCCGAGTTCGCCTGCTGTCAGGTGAAGTGCGCGGGGCAGTTCGCCCTGTTCTTCCCAGGTCTGCTGCTCGGGCAGCACGTGTGCCTCGACAAAGCGGCGGGTGGTGTCGGCGAGGGCAGACAGTTCGTCTTCGCCGATCACCTCGTGATCGTACGTGTTCATTTCTTTGCTCCTGTAGGGGGTGCGGTCAGCTTTGCGTGCCAGTGTGTTTCACTCGGCGTTCGTCATTCAGCACTGCTTGCCGGGGTGAAGAAGTCATCGAGTGCGATTGGTTGTTCAGTGCTCGCGAGCTTCGTGTCGACGATGGCGACGAGATGTTCGGGCAGGTCAACGTAGCGGCTGCGCAACCATTCGCCAATTCCCTTTGCCTGGGCATCGAATCGCGCACCGTGCGCGACCCCTTCGCCGAGCAGGCCGTGCACGACAAAGTTCAGTGCGCGAAAGTTCGGCAGTTCAGTGCGGTCGATGCGTCGTGCGGCTGCCTCGGGCAGCAGCTCGCGCAAGCGGTCTGCGGTGAGCTCGCGCTGCAGCCAGTGCCACCCTGCTTCGTTGCGGGCCCACACGCCGATGTTGGCGTTGCCGCCTTTGTCGCCACTGCGGGCGCCGAACAGGGCGCCGAGCGGTACGCGCACATAGCCAGCGGGTGCTGAGCTCTGTCGAGCGGCACCCGCGGCGTCGCCATCTTCGCTTGCGTAGTTGGCCGACGTCTCGCCTGGCTCGTTTGAGACATCACGGTCGGTTGGGGCGAGCGTCAGGGTCTCTGTGGGGGGCTCGATCACGAGTGTTTCGCCGTTTGCCAAATGCACGCGGTGCGTGACTGCGTCTTGCGGCACATACATTGGTCGGAATCGTCCATAGACGGTGCCGTCGCCTGGAGGCGACCCGAGAAAGAGGCCGGGCACTGAACCGAGCGCGAGCTCGATTGCTAGATTTGAGAAGGTGCGCCCCACTACCTTGGGGTTGCGATCGCGGGCGATGAGCGGCAGGCGTGCGGTCGCTTCTTCTTGTGT
>JAAZHL010000362.1 GCA_012510755.1 Leucobacter sp. | reverse complement strand
ATGCAGCACCACATCGGCGCCGGCGACCTCTTCAAATGTGCTTCGAAACGCTTCAACGAGCTGATGTGGCAGATTGCGCACGAAGCCCACGGTGTCTGTGTACGTGAAGCTTCGGCCATCGGCAGTCTCTGCATGACGCACCGTCGTATCGAGCGTGGCGAACAGCTGGTTCTGCACGAGTGCTTCAGCCCCCGTGAGCCGGTTCAACAAACTCGACTTCCCGGCGTTGGTATAGCCAGCGATCGCGACAGAAGGTACCTCACCGCGTTTGCGATTTGCCCGTTTCGCCTCACGCGCCGGGGCGAAGGCCTTAATCTGCTGGCGCAGTTTCGCCATTCGGGTGTTAATCCGACGGCGATCGAGTTCAATCTTGGTTTCACCCGGGCCGCGAGAGCCCATACCGGCACCGCCAGCGCCCACTTGCCCGCCTGCCTGGCGTGACATCGATTCACCCCAACCGCGTAGGCGCGGCAGAAGGTATTCAAGCTGAGCGAGCTCGACCTGGGCCTTGCCCTCGCGGCTCTTGGCATGTTGGCTAAAGATGTCGAGAATGACCGCAGTGCGATCAATCACCTTCACTTTCACTACATCTTCAAGCGCCCGTCGTTGACTCGGTGCTAGCTCGGTATCGGCCACGACAGTATCAGCCCCGACCGCAGCAACAAGTTCAGCCAGTTCTTGGGCCTTACCCTTACCTAGGTAGGTCGCAGGGTCGGGATTGGCTCGCCGTTGCAGCATGCCATCAAGCACCTCGGCCCCAGCGGTCTCGGCAAGAGCCGCGAGTTCACGCAGCGAGTTCTCAGCCTCATCTTGCGCCTCAGCGCTGCTCGATGCGTAGATGCCGATCAACACCGCCCGTTCGAGCCGCAGCTGCCGATATTCAACCTCGGTCACATCTTCGAGCTCGGTCGACAAGCCGCCGACCCGTCGCAACGAAGCTCGTTCTTCACGCTCAAGCCAGATGGCATCAACGTCGTCGCCGTGCGCATCGTGGGCTTCATCACCCAACGCCTGCGCGCCGCTGAGATCGCGAATCACTGTGGCACTCTCGGCCCCGGCCGCACGGCGCAGCACTCGTTCGAGAGGATCTTGAGATTGATGGTTGTCGTCGACCAAGCTGTGGTCAGCGGCAGAACTCGGCTCGTCACCAGCGGGGCTCAGGTCGCCCGCATTGGCTTCTGCATCGTCTTGTGGAGCGTGATTATGCTGTCTTGTCATCTGACCCCCAGTGTACGTTCGACCGCGGCAACTCGCGAGAGTGTTCACCCACAGCGCAGCACTGCGATACTTGTGAGGTGAGTGAGCACTACTTCAGCGAATCGCCCAAGAGCGACCTCAAGCCGCGCGAAATCAGCATTCGGCTTGGCGGCGAGCCCAGGCAGGTCATCACCGCCAGCGGCGTATTTAGCCCCGAGCGGCTTGATCATGGCACCGAAGTACTGCTGCGCACGCTGGCTGACCAAGGCATCATTTCAGACGACGCGACGCACCAGCCCGTGCTCGATCTGGGCTGCGGGTGGGGGCCAATCGCCCTTTCGGCAGCCCTCGCGAGACCAGAGCGCGACGTGTGGGCAGTAGAAGTGAACCCGCGTGCGCGCGAACTGACCGCAGAGAACGCACGCAGGCTGGGCTTGTCGCGAGTGCGAGTGGCAGCGCCCGAAGAAGTGCCCGGTGACGTGAGGTTTGGCTTGATCCTCTCGAACCCGCCAATTCGTGTGGGCAAGCAAGTGCTGCACGAAATGCTGTCCCTGTGGTTACCCCGGCTGGCCGAGGGTGCGAGCGCATATCTCGTGGTGGCGAAGCACCTGGGCGCAGATTCATTGCAGAAGTGGATCAGCGAAACGTTCACCGAATGTGACGTGTCCCGCCTCGCCCGCGACAAGGGGTTTCACGTGATAGCGGTGCACAGGCCAGCAACAAGCTAGTCGCTGAACTGCGATTCTTCGCGCACCAACCACTACCTCACGGTTAGGCTGGCACCTCGATGCTGCCACGAAACACCACTTCTGCGGGGCCACTCAACGACACGTGCTCGCCCTCTTCCGTGGCGTACATGCGCACCCCGAGCCGGCCACCAGGCACCGTCACACTCCAACTATTTGGCATCTGCGGCCCTCCCCAATGGCGAAACGCCAAGGCCGCCGCGGCCGCACCGGTGCCGCACGAGAGGGTTTCGCCTGATCCTCGTTCATGCACACGCATGCGAATACGCCCGACACCGTCTTGCAACAGCGGCTCTTCAGCCACCACAAACTCAACATTTGCGGCCTGTTCGGGCTCTGGCCCAATCTCTGGAACGTGATTCAAGTCAAGCGCAGCGAGCTTCGCGTCATCAGCCAGCACCGTCACGACATGGTGGTTGCCAAGCTCAATACCGAGGCCCGGGCGCGAGACATGCAACCCTCGCGCGTTCACGAGATGCTCACCGCCGAGCCGCCAACGCCCCAAGTCAACCGTGTAGCCCGACACACCCGCGAGCACATCTTTGACGCCTGATCGCGTGCCAAATGGCATCGTCTCACGCCGCTCAGGGGCCACCAAGCCATCACTGATGAGACAGTGTGCGAACACGCGAATGCCATTGCCGCACATCGCACCGATGCTGCCATCTGCGTTGTGATAGTCCATGAACCACTCAGCCTGCGGCTCTTCGGCGAGCACAGCCGCACCCTCGGCAATCGCACGCGAGCGCACAATGCGAATGACACCATCGGCGCCCACACCAAACCGTCGGTCGCACAGAAAACGCACCAAGTCAGCCGTGAGATTGAGTTGACCATCATGGTCATGCAGCAGCACAAAATCGTTGCCGGTGCCCTGGCCTTTAATGAATTCGAGTACCGTCACCTGACCAGTTTACGGTTGGCTGGCCACTTCCCGCGCAATTTCGATCTGATCTGGGTCTGGAGCCTGCAACCATTGCACCTCGGGATAGCGCTTAAACCAGCTCACCTGCCGCCGCGCATATCGACGTGTCAGCGCCTGTGTCTCTTCGATCGCCTCACGTTCAGTGAGCTCACCTCGCAGCTGGCGCAGCGCCTGCGCATAGCCGATCGCACGGCTCGCCGTCTTCCCCCGCTCGAGGCCTGCCGCGAGAAGTTCTCTCACTTCATCGAGCAAGCCGTCGGCCCACATGTGTTCAACTCTCGCGTCAAGCCGAGCCACCAGCGCAGCACGGTCGAGGTGCACACCGATGATGCTTGTTGCTTGCGAAACA
The DNA here is from genome assembly GCA_012510755.1 of Leucobacter sp. Taxonomy (GTDB): domain Bacteria; phylum Actinomycetota; class Actinomycetes; order Actinomycetales; family Microbacteriaceae; genus Leucobacter. The sequence goes on along the minus strand of JAAZHL010000362.1, from coordinate 3,116 downwards.
AACTCTGGCGTTTCGGGCAAAGAAGCTTGCACTTCTGCGCCAAGCATGGCGACCTCGAGAGCGCGCACGACTCGGCGTGGGTTTCGCACGTCAACCTTCGCAGCGGCCGCAGCATCGAGCGCTCGCAGTCGCTCGACGAGTGCCGCAGTACCGTCTGCTGCCGCTTCACGCTCGAGTTCGGCCCGAAGTTGCTCATCACGTGGGGCGAACCGAAAGTCATAAATGGCGCTCGACACATAGAGGCCCGAGCCCCCGACAAGAATTGCATCATTGCCGCGCTGTTGAATCTCGTCGATCGTGTGACGCACACGTGGCTGGTACCAGGCCACTGTCGCTTCGTCCGTGACCGCTAACTCATCAAAGAGATGGTGTGCGATGCCGCGACGCTCTGACTCGGGCAGCTTCGCGGTGCCGATCTCCATGCCTTGATACAACTGCATGGCATCGGCGTTCACAATCTCTGCGTTTCTGCCCAGGCCGCGAAGCTTGTCAGCAAGGTCGAGCGACAGGCTCGTCTTGCCGGTACCCGTGGCCCCGACAATCACCCAAAGATGGGAAGCCGTCACAGTGACCGAATGGTTGGCATTCCCAACCCCACCGAGGCTGGCCCGCTGCCGAGGTTTGCGGGTGCGGGCACGCCACAGCTCTCTGCCTGTCGCCGATCCCACGCATCACCCGCACGAGTACGCCGCACCGCATATGCGGCAGTGTCGTCTGCAATCAAGAAATATGGCGCAGCCGATGTCACACGTGTGGTCACCACGTCGCCCGGGCGGGGCTCTGCAGCGCCGTCTGGCAGCGCAAAGTGCACTAAGCGATTGTCTTCTGCGCGACCCGACATTCGCCGCGTCGCGGAGTCTTTCTTGCCCTCGTCAACCGAGACAAGCACATTCACGAGGCGCCCGACCTGCGCTTCGTTCTCTTCATACGAAACGCGGTCTTGCAGTGCCATCAATCGTTCATAGCGTTCTTGCACGACTGCCTTGGGAACTTGGTCGGGCATGGTGGCCGCAGGCGTGCCGGGGCGAATCGAGTACTGAAAAGTGAAGGCGCTCTGAAAGCGTGACTGCTCAACCACTCGCATGGTGTCTTCGAAGTCTTCATCAGTTTCACCTGGAAATCCAACGATAATGTCGGTGGTGATTGCAGCGTGCGGAATACGTTCGCGCACCGCGTCGAGAATGCCCAAGTATTTCTTCGAGCGGTATGAGCGCCGCATGGCTTTCAGCACTGAATCAGAACCCGACTGCAGCGGCATATGCAGAGTGGGCATCACATTGTGCGTCTCAGCCATGGCATCAATCACATCGTCGGTGAACGCGGCCGGATGCGGACTCGTAAAGCGAACACGCTCAAGTCCGTCAATGTCACCCATGGCACGCAAGAGCTTCGCGAAGGCATGCCGGTCGCCGAACTCGACCCCGTAGGTATTCACGTTCTGGCCTAGCAGCGTGACCTCGATTGCACCGTCGTCCACAAGCGCCTGCACTTCGGCCAGCACATCACCAGGTCGCCGGTCTTTCTCCTTGCCACGAAGTGCTGGCACGATGCAGAACGTGCAGGTGTTATTGCAGCCGACCGAAATCGATACCCAACCGCTCGATGCCGAGTCGCGCTTTGTCGGGAGCGTTGAGGGAAACACCTCGAGCGACTCAAGAATCTCAACTTGCGCCTCGGCATTGTGCCGTGCGCGCTCGAGCAGGGTCGGCAATGACCCCATGTTGTGAGTACCAAACACCACGTCAACCCACGGCGCCTTCTCGACGATGGTGCCCTGATCTTTCTGTGCTAAACAACCCCCAACAGCGATCTGCATGCCTTCGCGTTCTCGCTTGACGCTAGCCAGCTGCCCGAGATTTCCGTAGAGCTTATTCGCGGCGTTCTCGCGCACTGCACACGTGTTGATTACCACGACATCTGCCTGTGCGGGGTCTTCAGACCGCACATACCCTGCAGCCTCAAGTGAACCCGATAACCGCTCGGAGTCGTGCACGTTCATCTGACACCCAAGTGTGCGAACCGTGTAACTGCGTGCAGATCCGTCGGCTCGCTGAGCGGCGGGTGAAGGAGTGATGATGGTGGCTTCAGCTGAAAGCATGATCTGATTCTACCGACGCTCTCTGCACACGCTTCTCAGCCACCACCGCACTGCTGGCTGCTGGCTGCTGGCTGCTGGCTGCTGGCTGCTGGCTGCTGGCTGCTGGCTGCAACCATACCGTGTGGCTGGTCACCTCGGCAGAACATTTCGTTGACCGTCTTGCGTCTTGTTCAGCGAAAGCGTACGGTGCCTCGGGCAGCACTGCTGTCGAGTGCCTCACGTGCCACACGGTATGCGCGCTCACCAGACCAGCCTCTGCGGGCAAGAAATCCGAGCAGACGTCGTTCGGCTGTCTGCCGGTCGAGCCCTGACATCTTCTTCGCGCGGTCAACCGCGACTTGCCGCAACAACTCGTGCTCTTCGTCTTCGTCCAACTCACCGAGCGCTTCTTCGATCACGCCGTCGGGCAACAAGCGTTCTCGAAGCTTCATGCGAATTTGCGAACGGCTCGCACGTTTGCGATCGCGCAGATTCTCAGTCAGCACACGAGCAAGGCCGAGGTCATCAAGATAAAGATTTGCTTCGCACCTGAATATGACCCCATCGACCTCAACCGAACTGTGACCTAGTGCCTGCAGTTCGCGCCGCAGTTCTCCGCTTGAGCGAGCGCGTCTCGCGAGCAGGCGAACCGCATCTGATTCTGCCGACGACACGCGCTCATGCGAGATATCAGCTGACGTTGCCTTGTCATCTGAAATGGCCTCTTCAATATCGCTGAGCTCAGCGCGGGCGACAGACAATCGATCTGGATCCAGCCGGTCTTGATCCAGCCGGTCTTGATCCGGCCGGTCTTGATTCAGCCGAGACCTCAGCTCGATGACCTCGGCCAAATCTGCGCGATCACGCTGCGGCGCAGACGCCGCGGTGTCACGAGCCACCGGAAGAAATCGCACTACCATCGTTGCCGCAGCTCTCTGTTAGGCCCCGATACGCGCATCGGTGTCAGCGACGCCGGTGGCTTCGGTTTCTGTCGCGTTTGGGTCACCTTTCACACCAAGCTTCACGAGAATCTTCTCTT
>JAAZHL010000361.1 GCA_012510755.1 Leucobacter sp. | reverse complement strand
CTACGCCGCACCCTCAAACATTGAAGTCACCGAGCCATCTTCGAAGACCTCGTGAATGGCCTGCGCAAGCAGCGGCGCAATCGGCAGCACCGTGAGCTTGTCGAAGCGCTTCTCTGGCCCGATGGGCAACGTGTCGGTAACCACGACCTGGTCGATGAAGTCCTGTGACAAGTGAGTGGTCGCCTGCCCCGAGAAAATTGCGTGCGTACAGGCAATCGTGACACCGCGAGCACCGTGCTTCTTAAGCGCCTCAGCGGCCTTTGCGATGGTGCCGCCGGTGTCGATCATGTCATCGACCACGACACACCACTTGTCTTTCACATCACCGACAATGTCGTGCACCGACACCTGGTTCGGCACCAGCGGGTCACGCCGCTTGTGAATAATCGCGAGTGGGGCACCAAGCTTGTCACTCCACACATCAGCCACACGCACACGCCCCATGTCGGGCGAGACCACGCACAGATCATCACGGCCAATGGTTTTCTTAAAGTGGTCGAGCAGCACTGGCATTGCGAACAAGTGGTCGACCGGGCCGTCAAAGAAACCCTGAATCTGTGACGCGTGCAGGTCAACCGACATGATGCGGTCAGCACCGGCGGCCTTGAACAGGTCGGCGACGAGTCGAGCAGAAATGGGCTCGCGACCACGACCCTTTTTGTCCTGACGAGAATAGGGGTAGAACGGAGCCACGACCGTGATCCTCTTCGCCGAAGCTCGCTTCAACGCATCGACCATGATCAGCTGTTCCATCAACCACTCGTTAATCGGGTGGGTGTGGCTCTGAATGACGAACGCATCGCAGCCGCGAACGCTCTCATCAAAACGTGCGTACAGTTCGCCATTGGCAAATGTGCGCGCATCGGTGGGAACAAGTTCGGCGCCCAATTCAGCCGCCACCTGCTCAGCAAGTTCGGGGTATGCTCGGCCCGAGATCAAGACAAGCTTCTTCTGGCCCGCCATTTCGATCGCGCTCATGATCGTTCTTCTTCGCCCTGTTCTGCAGCCCGCGCGCTGCTTGTCTGAGGCCGGTTCTCGGCCACCCAACCCTCAATGTTGCGCTGCGGCGCGACACTCATCGCCAGCGCCCCCGAGGGAACGTCTTTTCGAACAACTGTACCCGCTGCCGTATACGCACCGTCTTCGACCGTCACCGGCGAGACCAGCACATTCTTCGAGCCGATCTTCACAGCATCACCAATCGTGGAATGATGCTTCTGCACGCCATCGTAGTTTGCAAAAATCGTGCCGGCGCCGATGTTCGAACCATCGCCGATCGTCGCATCACCCACATAGCTGAGGTGCGGCACCTTGCTCTCGTCGCCGATCTTCGCGTTCTTGGTTTCGACAAATGCCCCAATTTTGCCGCGTGCGCCGAGTTCGGTGCCCGGGCGAATGTAGCTGAACGGCCCCACTTCTGCGCCAGGCCCGAACACCGCAAGCGTCGCCTCGCTGCGACGAATGTGCGCGCCCTCGCCAACTTCACAATCAACCAGAGTCGTGTCGGGGCCGATCACCGCGCCAGAACTGATCGTGGTGGCACCCTGCAAATAGGAGCCGGGCAAAATCTCGACATCAGGCTCAATGCTCACGTCTGCATCGATCCACGTGGTCGCAGGGTCTTGCTCCGTCACCCCGGCACGCTGATGCGCAAGCACGATGCGACGGTTCAGTTCACGACCCGCCTCAGCCAACTGCGCACGATCGTTCACACCAGCGATCAGCCACTGGTCATCGGTCGCAACCGCGTCAACGACTCCCCCGGCGTGCAGAATGCGAGCCGCGGCATCGGTCAAATATTTCTCGCCCTGCGCATTATTCGTGTCGATCTCGGCGAGCGCCCTCGCGAGAGCCTCACGCGCGAACACGTAAATGCCGCCGTTAATCTCAGTGATGCGACGCTCTGCGTCGGTGGCGTCTTTCTCTTCCACAATGCCACGCATCGCACCGCTCGCGTCACGCAGCACCCGACCAAGCCCCGTCGGATTCTCGAAGATCGCCGACAGCAACGTCATGCCGCGCCCCTGCTCAACATGGGTAAGCGTCAGTTGCTGCAGCGTCACTACATCGATCAACGGCACGTCACCGCTCAGCACCACGACCGAGCCGTCGAAGTCGGCCGGCAAAGCGCCGAGGGCCTGCTCAACGGCACGTCCAGTGCCAGCAATTTCGTCTTGATCAACGATGACAGTCGTGGGTGCATGGTCGAGGATCGCTGCCGCCACGCGCTCCCTCTCGTGCCGCACCACCGCAATAATCGTTTCGGGCTGCAACCCTGCTGCCGTATCGAGCACATGCGAAATCAACGGGCGACCACCAATACGGTGTAACACCTTCGGAAGTGATGACTTCATTCGGGTGCCCTGCCCGGCAGCGAGAATCACCACCGCGAGCCTGTTGGTCATGCGCGTTCCTTCGTAGCTCGGTGCCTTTCGGAGCAGCTTAAGAGGGCGACGCTCCCTTCAACTGCGCTCCCAACACACAGCAAAGGCTACGCCTCCACCATGTACGGCGCTAGTGAGCGCCGTTTTCGGAGCAACTTAAAAAAGCTATGCTTTTTCAAGCCGCTCCCAACACACAGTAAAGGCTACGCCTCCACCATGTACGGCGCTAGTGAGCGCCGTTTTCGGAGCAACTTAAAAAAGCTATGCTTTTTCAAGCCGCTCCCAACACACAGCAAAGGCTACGCCTCCACCAT
>JAAZHL010000360.1 GCA_012510755.1 Leucobacter sp. | reverse complement strand
GCCAACTCACCGTGCGCAGGCGCAGCCAGCTCACCGTGACCAAGCCACAGGAGCGAAGAGTGTCACTGAACCACGGTCACTGCGCGACGGGCGTGCGATCAGTGAAGGCGTCTTTCGGCACGAACAGCAGCAACACAGCGGCAACTACTGCCGTCACGCCACAGATCGTCCACACCGCGAAGTAGCCGCTGAGCGAGCCAGCTGTTGCGGCGGCGTCTGCCGCGGCTCCGGTCGCCCCCTGCATCAGCACGATGCCAAACACGGCCGAGGCAATTGCCCCACCCACGGTCTTGACCGAGTTGGTCAGGCCAGTGGCGACCCCGGTCTGTGTAGCGGGGGCAGCCGACGCGGCAGCGGCGGGAAGAGCCGCGACGAGCGCGCCTGATCCTAGACCTGCAATCATCATGTTCGTCACCAACTGTGCATACGTGTCGTGCAACGGCAAGAACATTAGATAGCCGATGCCAACGAGCAATGCCGCGCACATGAGCGTGACCCTAGGGGTGAGCCAGAGCGATACCCGGGAGAAGCTGAGCGCGCCCACGATCATGGCGATGAGATAGAGGCCGATGATCAGCGAGGTCGCAAAACCGGTGGTGCCGAGCCCGTAACCGTACATGTCTGGGTCGGTGCGGGCGAAGGTCGACAGTGGGGCCTGAGCGCCGAGCACGCTCACACCGAACAGCCCCGCGGTCAAGAACACGGGCGCCAGCGCGGGGGAGCGGAACATGCGCACGTCAATGAGCGGATCGGGGTGTTTGAGCTCATACATGGCAAATGGTATGACCAGCAGCAGGCCGATTGCGACGACTATCCAGGCAAAAGGATCAGCCGGCCCATTCAGTCGCAGCAAACTGAGACCGCCGGTAAACGCGATGAGCGCGATTGAGATCAGGGTGAGGCCCACGAGGTCAAGTTTGCCGCCGGTGTGCGCGTCAGATTCCTTGACGCCGAACTGAATGACGAAGAAGCAGGCGACCACGAAGAGGGCCGGTACGAGCAAGACGATCCAGAGCGGCAACGTATCGACGAGTTGGCCGCCCAATAGGGCACCACTAATGGCCCCAGCTTCAAGCGTGGCAACAAGAATGCCGGCCGCTCGAGCAGTCAACAGCGAACTGCCCTCGCGGCCCCGAGTGCGCGACCAGATGATTGCAACCTCGAGCGGCAGCCACACCACATAAAACCCCTGCAGCGCCCAGGCAATAAGAAACACGGTAAACGAGTCAGTGAATGGCAGCGCGAGAGAAGCGATCGCAGTGACAGCCGTCGACCACAGCAGCATGCGCTTGTGGCCGAACATATCGCCGAGTTTCGCAAACGCAGGTACGACGAGCGCCGAGAGCATGAGCTGGGTGCCTTCGAGCCAGTTCACGTCTGCGTCGTGAATGCCCAGGTGGCGAGCAATATCGGTGAGCATGGGGGTGTAGTACCCCTGCAAAATGCCGCTGGTGAACTCGACGAATGCGAGAAACCCGACAATGCCGGCGAGCGGCCCGAGCGTGACTCGTTTCGCCTTGCCGAGCAGTGGTTGTGCTGGGGACGCGCTCATGCCGGCAACCTTTCGATCAGCGTGCGGTGAAACAGCTCTCAGCGACTGAGCTCTGCGATCTCGACGTATTCGTCGATGCCGTGAATTGAGGCGCGTTGGGCGGTATTCATTTTGAGCGGCGCGAACCGAAAGGTGGCCGGGCAATAGCGGTGAAAGTACCGCGAGTCGGTAGCCGCCATGGTGACATAGGGCACGGTAAGTGCGGCAGGGTGTGACTGCGCGACAGCCTCTTCGATGAGGGCGAATTGCTGGCCCGTACTCGCAGACTCGGGTGAGGCGTCAGTGCCGTCGATGACGCTCAGTGTCACTTGACGGTCTGCGATGCGTCGTCGTAAGCGTTTCACCGTGCTTGCCACGGTCTCGCCGAGTGCGATGCGAAGGTTGACGGTGGCGCTTGCCTGCGAGGGCAACACGTTGTCGGCAGTACCCCCGTCGAGCCGCGTGGGGGCAATGGTGGTGCGCACCATTGCGGCGGTCTCGCCACCGAGTGCGGCGAATACCCGCGCTGTCAGCCAGGGTGACGTAGCAAGCAGGCGATAGAGCAGGCGGCCGATACCCCGGCTTTGTGGCGCAAATGTGCCGAGCATTCGAGTCACGGCAGCTGGCGCTTGCGCTTTGAACGTGGTTGGGGTGAGTCGCGCGACCGCCCGCGCGACGCGCCCGACGGCTGTCAGTGGCGGCGGTACTGAAGCGTGGCCGCCTTCGCTTGCTGCGCTGATGCGAACTGTAGCGAGGCCTTTTTCGCCGACTCCGATCATTGCGGCGGTGCCCGTGACAAATGGTAGGGGAGCGTCGACGACGGCTCCTCCTTCGTCGATCACTAGCCAGGGCGTGACGTTTCGATTGTGCAAGGTGTCAGAGATGACGTTGGCCGCATTGCCGAAGGTCTCTTCGTTGCCGCCCAGCGAGAGATAGACGTCGCGGCGTGGCACGAAGTCGTGAGCGAGCAGATTCTCGACTGCTTCGAGCGTGACAAGCAAGGGTCCCTTGTCGTCGAGCGCGCCGCGCCCATATACGTTGCCGTCGGCGATAGTGCCTGAGAAAGGAGGGTAGCTCCAAGGATCGTCGGTATCGACGGGCACAACGTCGTAGTGCGCCATGAGCACGACCGCTTGTGCGGCGGAATTCTCGCCTCTCCAATGGAAGAGCACACCAAAATCAGTGATGCGTTCACGTGTGAGCTTGGTGTGTGCGAGTGGATAGCGCTCTTCGAGCAGGTCGAGAACCTGCTCGAACGGCGCATTGGTGCGTTCAGCAAGTTCAGCCGATACGGTCTGCACCTGAATCATTCGAGAGAGGCGTTGTGCTGCACCTTCGCGGGGCACGACTGTTGCGGTCATGTGCTCAGCGTAGTGCTTTTGCGCTCAGCGCGGCGAGAGCAACTCAGAAAATGAGGGGCGCCCAGTGCGGAATTGCGCTTCGCAAGCGACGCACCATTTCATCGGTGCTTACCGGGTCATCGCTGCAGAGCCACGCCACGATATTCGCCAGCGTGCCGGCCGCCAGAAAGCGCGCCATGAACTCAGGGTCGAAGTCAGTCGTCTCGTTCTCTTGCGCATATCGCAGAAGGGCAGGCAAGGACTCTCAGGTCATCATTTCGCAGACCTGCCGTAGTGCGGCTGAATCGGCG
>JAAZHL010000437.1 GCA_012510755.1 Leucobacter sp. | reverse complement strand
GAACTGCTCGACGCGCTTTTCGAGAAAATGCCGCTGTCGGAGGAACGAAACGAGGAGGATGAGCGAATTCGGGTCGCCCTGATCGGGAAACCGAATTCCGGCAAAACCTCTCTGTCTAACTGCCTGATCGGACAAAACCGTTCGATCGTGTCCGTTATTCCGGGCACGACCCGCGACGCGATCGACACCGAACTAAATAATGAGTTCGGTGCCTTTACGATCATCGACACCGCCGGACTTCGCAAGAAAGGCCGGATCGACACGTCTGTTGAGAAGTACAGCATGCTCCGCTCCCTCGCGGCGATCGAGCGCGCCGAAGTTTGCATCATCCTGCTCGCCGCGATCGAGGGCGTGACCGAGCAGGACACCAAGATCGCCGGATACGCTCACAACGCGGGCAAGGCGAGCATCTTTGCCGTCAACAAATGGGACTTGGTCGACAAGGAGACCGGGACGCTGGAGTTGATGCGTAAGATGCTTCTGGAGCGGTTTTCGTTTATGACTTACGCTCCGGTCCTGTTCATCTCGGCCAAAACCGGACAGCGCGTCACGACACTTTTCGAGAAAATCGTCACCGTTCGGGATCAGTCAAGGCGTCGTTTGTCGACGGGCATGCTAAACGATCTGCTTACTGAGGCGACCGCGATGGTGCCGACGCCTCAGGACAAGGGCAGAAGACTGCGCATCTATTACGGAACGCAGGTTGCGATCTGCCCGCCGCAGTTTGTCCTTTTCATCAACGATAAGGATCTGATGCATTTCTCGTACATGAGATACATTGAAAACCAATTACGCAAGAATTTCGGTTTTGAGGGAACTCCGATCCGGATATACCTTCGCGAAAAATCCAAAGAATAGAGGAAGAAAGAAGAATGGAAGAAATCAACCATCTCAGGAATATTGCGATCATTGCACACGTCGATCACGGCAAAACCACCATCGTCGACTCGATGCTGAAGATTGCAGGGATCTATCGGGACAACGAACTGATCGTTGAGCAGGCGATGGACAGTAACGCGCTTGAGCGCGAGCGCGGAATCACGATTCTGGCCAAGAATACCGCGATCGATTATAAGGAGTATCGGATCAACGTCGTCGATACTCCCGGACATGCGGATTTCGGCGGTGAGGTCGAGCGTATTCTCAAAATGGTCGACGGGGTCCTTCTGGTGGTCGACGCGTACGACGGCCCGATGCCGCAGACGCGCTTTGTTCTTCGAAAAGCATTGGAACTCGGCCTAGTGCCGATTGTCTGCATCAACAAAATAGATCGGCCGGACGCGCGTCCGCGCGAGGTCTGCGACATGATCCTTGAGCTCTTTATCGAGCTCGGAGCGGACGACCATCAGCTCGATTACCCGACGGTATTCTCGTCGGGTAAGACCGGCATGGCGTTCCGGAATATCGAGGATTACGCACCGGATTCCGATGCGGATTTCCGTCCTCTTCTGGACGCGATCGTCGAATATATTCCCTGCCCGAAGGGTGAGACCGGGATGCCGCTTCAGCTTCTTGTTTCCAATATCGATTCGGATCCTTATATCGGACGCATCGCCGTCGGCCGGGTCGATCGCGGCCGGATTCGTCAGGGACAGAATGTCGCCGTGTGCGGCTT
>JAAZHL010000445.1 GCA_012510755.1 Leucobacter sp. | reverse complement strand
GCGAGTATTCGCTGCACAGACAGAGGTAGGAGTCCCTTTTTCAGAGCAGTACACCCTTGAAAAGCGTAATAGGACAGAGTTTCCATCTTCCTGAAACCGACTTCTGTAAGAGCAGTGCAGTTTAAGAAAGCATTGCTGTTTACCTCAGTGATATTCTCCATATCAATATGAGTCAGGGACTCACAGTTGGTAAAGGCATAATTGCCAACGATTTTCAGCAGGGGGGCATGAATGGTTTCCAAACTGCTGCACCCGCCGAAACCATATTCTGCAATTGATTCCACCTTCGGTATATCGGCAGAACGCAGAGCCGAACAGGAATAAAATGTCCGCATCTGGATTTCACTGATATTGGGAAAACAGACTTCTTCTAATGACGTGCAGTTATAGAATGCGTAAGAACCGATGCTCTGGATATCTGTGTGAAATAATTCCTTCAGGCTTTCGCAGCGGTTAAACATACTGACGGGAATTGCAGTTAAAGCGAGCAGATTGGCTGACACCAGTTTCCTGCATCCAGAAAAAGTATGTTCTCCTGCAGCGGTCAGATTGGGTAGATCAACGGTCACAAGAGAAGAACAATCACTGAATGCCTGTGAATCAGTCAGGAACAGCATCGGCAGCTTCAGTGATTCCAGATTCTCACAGCCGGAAAATGTCTGGTTTCCGATACGGATGCAGTTTGGCAGATCAACGGAACGCAGAGTCAGGTTGTTGTAGAAAATGTAATCTGCAACAGCCGTAATTGCATCTCCGGTCAGATGTTCACAGGTTCCTGCAAGAATGGAAGTAAGAAGCTGCTTGTCAAACACTGCCTGATCAATGGCCGCAAGGATTTCGTCTTTTCCTTCATGAATGGAGTGCTCCATCTGCTCTGCCAACAGCCGGTAGCTGCCAACAGGTGTTTCTTCATATACATAATCCTCCGGTTTGGCACGGGGCAGAATCTTCAGGACTGACCGCTGTTCGCTGTGTCCTTCCGTCCCCTCGGTTAAGTAAAGATACACTTCAACAGACCCGGAAGATTGAAATACAATGTTCGGAACATCCACATAGCACATCTTGTTCTCAAGATATGTCAGCATGACCAGACAGCTGTTATTCAAGATAAAGTGGACTTCGATACCGTCAGGTGTGTCAGAACAGATCAGACGCTGGTTCACGTCCCATTGATAAAAGGTAAGGTTATTTCGTAAGTTTCTGAGCATCAGATTCCCTCCGGTATAATATCGTCAATGTACATCTCACGCTTCGGCTTCGCCAATCCGGTGAACTGCCGGTGGCATTCCCAAAGGTCGAGTAAATAACCGAACGGCATCATCCACACCTCGTCAAACGGAATGTGCAGCTGTGTCGTTCCGAAATACAGCAGTCGGGTAAAGAGTTCCTCGGCACTTACCCGACTGTTACGTTTTTTGAGTTGTCTTCGCTTTCCACGTTTCGCTTGGTGCCCTTGAACATGGCTTCCATGATGGCATTCTTGTATGCCGCCAGTTCCAGCGGAGAAGTCAGCAGTTCGACCACTTCTGCCGTGAGCAGCTCCTTTTTATTGTCCGGATTCTTGAGATTGTGAATTAGAACGCTCTGGTTTGCGAGG
>JAAZHL010000436.1 GCA_012510755.1 Leucobacter sp. | reverse complement strand
GTATCGGATGAGCAGCGCCATCAAGAGCAGAAACCCTGTGATCAGTGATCCGGAAACAGCAGCAGCCTTTTTTCACTCGATCATGGAGAAAGTTCATGATAAAGAAACCTTTGCCGTTGCTTTTTTGAACACGCGTAATCGCGTTATTGATTATGATATTGTCTCTCTGGGCTCAGTCAACAGCTCAATCGTTCATCCCCGGGAGGTCTTCCGTAACGCGGTGGTGAACAAGGCAAACGCCGTTATCTTCTGCCACAACCACCCTTCCGGCAGCCTGTCGCCCAGCCAGGAGGATATCGAGGCCACGAATCGATTGAAGGAAGCCGGTCGCTTGCTTGGCATATCAGTAGTCGATCACGTGATTATCAACGGCATAAACAAAGATGACGCTTATTCCTTCAAGCAGAACAGCCTGATGGAAGAGACGGCGACATATACCACTGATACCCAAACAGCAACCCTGGTAACGCGCTACAAAACGGCGAAAGAGAAAATGCAGGAGATTACAGACCGGCTTGAACAGGGGATCCGTGATGTTTTTGACAGCGAACGGTATAAAGCCTATCTGCAGACGATGTCGCGTTTTCACAGGTACTCAGTGAACAACACCATCCTGATTGCCCTGCAGCGACCTGATGCGACGCTGGTTGCCAGTTTTAACAAATGGCGTGACCAGTTCGTACGTAATGTCAAAAAGGGAGAACGAGGCATTCGCATTATAGCGCCTTCGCCATACACCGTGAAGCGGCAGGTGGAAAAAATGGATCCCCGAACAAGACAGCCGCTCAAGGACGCCAGTGGTGCGGTCCTGACAGAGGAGCAGGAAGTGACCATACCGATGTTTCGCGTTGTCTCCGTCTTTGATGTCGCGCAGACGGAAGGCAAACCGCTGCCCCAGATCGCTAAACCGCTGGATGGCGATGTCGATCGCTACAGTCTGCTGCTTGAAGCACTGCAAAAAGCATCACCGGTACCTATTTGCTTTGCCGATTTGAAAGACAATACAGATGGTGTTTTCAGTCAGGACAAGCAGCTGATCACGATACGCGCAGGCATGAGTGAAGCGCAGACAGTATCCGCTGTGATCCATGAGATCGCCCATGCCAGGCTACATAATCGGCAGAGAGCGGCAGATAGGGGAAGCGAACAGATAGCAGAAAACAGACAGCTTGATCGCAGGACAAAGGAAGTAGAGGCAGAAAGCGTCTCTTATGCTGTCTGCTCACATTTTGACATTGAAACAGGCGAGAATAGTTTTGGCTATATCGCGGCCTGGAGTGAAAACAAGGAACTGCCGGAACTAAAAGCTTCGCTGGAAAGAATTAACAGCACATCAGCTGAGCTTATAGACGATGTGAACGGACACCTGGAAGCCCTGGAAAAAGAACCTGCCCATGTCATGGCAGAGGGATCTGGCAGTCTTTATGCAGATAACCAGAATAAAATTAATCTTGCCGATCCCAGTATTCCGGACGGCACATTTCAGATTTATCAGCTGAAGGCTGAACCGGAACTGAAGTATCATCGTTTTGCATCAATGAAGAAACTGGAACATATGGGCCAGGCAGTCAGGGGCGAAAATTACGCGGATGTTTATCAAGGGGTAATCAGTCCTGCCGAACAGGCGACAGACAATCTGAACACAATCTACGAAAAATTCAACCTGGATCGACCGACAGATTTTACTGGCTACAGCCTGTCTGTCAGTGATGTGATCGTCCTGAAGCACCAGGGACAGGCTAAGGCCTATTTTGTGGATGACTATGGATTCAAGGAACTGCCGGGATTTCTTGATCAGGTACAGAAAGCCCAGGATAAACCGGCAATGTCTCAGTACGCAACTAAACGCCAAAGAAAGCAGGAAAGCCGAGTGTCATTAAAGATGCAGCTAAGAGAATCGGATCATGCAGACCGGTCTGAAAAGTCGCTGGAGATGAAAAAGATTGACAGGCCAGAGAGATAGCATTTTATCAGGAAGGAGTTGAGATCCGGTGGCTAAACGCAGGCGGAAGATCCCGATTTATTTCATGGTTAGCGAGCAGGAATATGAGCAAATCAAATTAAAAATGGCGCAGTATGGCACCAGGAATATGGGCGCTTACCTGCGTAAGATGGCCATTGACGGGTATGTCATCCGCCTGGACCTGTCTGATGTTAACGAAATGATCACACTGCTGCGCAGGAGCAGCAACAACCTGAACCAGTATACCAGACGGGCGCATCAGACTGGGCGGATTTATCAGACTGATATCGAGGATATTCAGAACCGTTTCGAGCAGCTCTGGGAAAAGGCGGGTCAGATCCTGACCCGCCTGGCTTCTATCCGGTAGACTTTCTGCTGACAACATGGACAGATAATGAAAAACCACTTACAGTGAAAGTAGAAGTTATCGAAAGCGAGGAGGCTGGTCGTCATGAGGTCAATAATCAGAATACTACTATTCCCAGTAACGACTGTTCTGTCGCTTGTTGTCGCGGTTTTTCGCTTGATTAACCAGCTGTCGAACATGGCGCTGAGTCTACTGGCTTTTCTTCTTCTGATCCTGGGTCTGGCTGTTATGCTTCTGCTCCAGGATAAGACAAACGGTTTGCGTATCCTGGGCATTTCGCTTTTGATCAGTCCGTTTGGATTACCCCTGATTATCACATTTTTGATCGAGATGCTTGGTTTATTCAAGGACATGCTGAAAGAGATTTAATCAACAGAAAACCATAAACAACTGCAGCGGCGAAAGCCGCTGTTTCTTTGGGAGGTTTCCTTTGGCAACAACCAGAATCATACCTATGCACGTGATCAAGGGACAGACGATTGAGCAGACGGTTCATACGCGTATTCGCTATGCCATAAACCCAGACAAGACGAATCAGGGAAATCTGGTTTCATCATTTGGTTGTGATCCAAAAACAGCAGCTGCCGAAATGCTTCTGTGTAAAAGACAGTATGAAACAGTTTCCGGACATTGTGACGAGAAGAAAAGTGATATTGTGCTGTATCAGATCAGGCAGTCATTTAAACCAGGTGAGGTATCAGCGGAAAACGCGCTGGAAATAGGCAGGGAACTGGCTAGCAGGTTTACGAAAGACAAATACCAGTACATCGTCACGACGCATGTAGATCATGCGCACATTCATAGTATCTCTTGTTCCACCGCTATTGATTGCTCAAGGGAATTCTGTAATTTCCTTGGTTCCAACCAAGCGATTTGAAAACTGAGCGACTAGATCTGCATAGAGCTAGTCTTTTAATTATTGAACAGCCGGCACAAAAGCAACAGGATTATGGGACATGGCTGGGAAAGCGAGAAGTCACATCACACTAACTTCTATTCACTAATAACGCATTAACTAGACCAGAATGTTATTCTGTATGTAAATTGGTTTGCCTGTAAATACTCATATTAGAGCGATGTCTTTATGTGAATGTATATGTTGAATATTGTTCCTCTTGTTCAGATAAAATAGTTACCAGTTCTTGAATGCTGTTATCTGATAATGTTGCGTTTACCAACTCAAGCGAATCGTTGAATTCATCAGACATTTCTGTCTGTATTTGCGTCAATTGTTTCAAAAGGTTATCGAATTCTGAATGCATATTATTGTACTCCTATACTAAATAATTCTTTTCTTTGTCTGCGCTTCAAGTTGCTGACGCAGACTTAGAAGATTACTATCAGAACCACACGCTTCACATTTGAGAATGTTGTTTTGTGGGAACATTGTTACACCAGGTAACAAAGGAAACTTCTGATTGAAATTGATTTGAATTTTTTGTTTGTTATGACATTTGCCACACTCAAAGTCCACAATTGCAGGGTTCGGTATATTTAGCTTATTTGATGGTGATTGTTGATTCCCTGAGTTTAACATTCGATATATTTGAGTCGACGGCGTTTCGTAAACCTTGTAAAGGTTAGTTTCAAAGCTCATTCTTAAGAGTGTATAATAGCGAGAAATTGCATCGTTCAGCTCTGGCGAATTAGAGTAATCAGTTATTTGAAGTCGAATATCTTCTAATTCACGAATTCCAATTGATCGCCCATGGGTTAACCAACTACTGTGATTACAAAGTATAGTTGCTATTTCTTCAGCTCGCTGCCTTTTATCATCATCTGTAACAGGATTGCCTGTCGATGAATGAATTGCCCAATACTTAAACTTGTACTCCTTTAACCAATTTGTTACAAGAGTGCGGGAAAACGATTGTGCATTTTCACAGTGTTGAATTTCGCCGGGAGATATATTCTGTAGTATTGGTATGTATGCAATATCAAGTCTTTTTTTATTTTCGGCATCTGTTTTTATTTTTGTTAACCCCTCCAAAAAAGCATCCGCAGAAAACCGTTTACCATTACTTATTATTTGTGCATCAATGGGACCTAATGCCGATAACTCACCCATGAGTATCTCGTCTGCTG
>JAAZHL010000359.1 GCA_012510755.1 Leucobacter sp. | reverse complement strand
GTCGAGCGCCGCTTCGCTGTGCAGCGCACTGGCTCGGGAGTCTGCGTCACCTCGGCATCAGCCTCAGTGACCTTCGAAGAACAGCCCCGCTACACTGACCCGAGCGCGTTGGCAGCCCCTGGCAGCCTGCTCGCTCCGATGCCCGGCACCGTCATTCGAGTGGCCGTGGCTGCTGGCGACACCGTAGAGGTCGGGCAACCGCTCATCTGGGTCGAAGCAATGAAGATGGAACACACCATCTCGGCAACCGCAGATGGAGTACTCGACGAGCTTCGTGTTGCGGTTGGCGACCAGGTCGATGTCGGCATGCTGCTCGCCGTTATCAGCGGCACTGACGCTGATGCAGAATCGGCGGCTTCTGAGCAGACGGGGCAGGCATGAGCCCAGTACGTTACGAGACTGGCGGCGGAGTAGCGACCATCACACTCGACAACCCCGAGAACCGCAACGCGATCACGCCCGAGCTGGTCGACGGCATCGCCGACGGGCTCGAGCGCGCCGCGGCAGACAGCGCGGTGCGCGCCATCGTACTGACACATACCGGCAACACGTTTTGCGCAGGCGCCGACCTCACTGCCCAGGGCACGGGCGGCGAGACGCTGAGCCCGGCAGAACAGCAGCGCGCACGCGGGCAGCAGGCTGCCGCACTCAACCGAGCCATGCTCGAACACCCGAAGCCCATCATCGCCGCGTTGCACGGTCACGTGCGCGCCGGCGGTATGGGGCTGGTCGCCTGCTGCGACTTCGCAGTGGCGGGGCCCAAGGCGACATTTGGGCTCAGCGAGGTGCGCATCGGGGTCGTGGCTGCAATGATCGCCCCAGCCGTGCTCGCACGACTTGGCGACCGCACCGCGGCCGACTGGATGCTGCGGGGTGGCGCCGTCACACCGCACGAAGCTGCTGCCGCAGGGTTCATCAGCACAGCCATCGAGCCCGAAGCGGCCAAGGCTGCCGACCCGGCGTCACCCGAGCGGCCCCAGGCCCCGGCCGACGCTGCCAGGCAGGCAGTCGATGAGGCGGTGCGGGCGATCCTCGCAGATCTTCGCAAATCAGCACCCGCTGCGCTCGCTGCGTCGAAGGCTCTCGTCAACCGCCGCGTGCTCGACCGACTCGATCGCGATCTTGAAGAGATGCTCGATCTTTCAGCGAAGTTTTTTCTCGGCGAAGACGCTGCCGCGGGCATGCAGGCCTTTCTGGCCAAGCAACCTGCTCCCTGGGTCATCTCTGAATAGCCAACGACTTTGAAATACCATAGGTGACCATGACCGACTCGCCCCGCGAACCCAAGCAAGATCGCAGCCGAGAGACTCGTGTGCGCATTCTCGAGTCGACGGTTGACTGTCTGGCGAAGCTGGGTTGGCAGGCGACGACCACATCGGTTGTGGCTGAGCGCAGCGGCATCAGTCGCGGCGCGTTGCAACACCATTTTCCGACCCGCGAAGAGCTGGTGCTCGCGGCCATCACCCACATGTTTGAGCATCAACTCGACATGGAGTCCATCGACGAGAGCCAGGTGACGCACGGACGCGACCGGTTCGACTATCTCGTCGAACAGGTGCTTGAGTACTATGCGTCTGACCTGTTCAAGGCGGCGCTGCAGATCTGGACGGCGGCTATCGCCGAGCCCGCGCTGCGTGAGCGCTTGCAACCCCTCGAAGGTAAGTTTGCTCGGGGCATCTATGACAAAGCGGTGCGCACGCTCGGTGCCGACGTGACCGATGAGCGCACCCACCGCCTCATACAGACCACGCTCGACCTTGCGCGCGGCCTCGGGCTGGCCGACGTGCTGCACGACGACTCGAAGCGCCGCCGATCAATCGCCAAATTCTGGGCGGGCGAGCTGCGCTCGATCAAGCTCGTCGAGGCTTAGAGCGGGCCGCACCCGCCATTCCGCGAGCAGTCGCAGGCCCCACCAAGCCGCCTAGGCTCCGCAACTTCCCGCATGGTGGCTGGAGGCACCGGGCGACAGCGGAGGCGCGGGGTGCCCTGTCGTTCAGAGCACCCCTGCAACTCACACGTAGGGTTCGTTCGTCTCAGCGCGCTCGATCAGCGACTGCGGTGGGGTGAAACGCGAGCCATACTTCTCCTCGAGCTCACGCGCCCGCGCGAGAAAGCCCTTGAGCCCACCCTCGTATTGGTTGACGTATTGCAGCACCCCGCCAGTCCAGACCGGGTAACCGATGCCGAAGATCGAGCCAATATTGGCGTCAGCGACGCTCGTCAGCACTCGTTCATCGAAGCAGTTGATCGAGTCGATCGCCTCGACAAACAGCATGCGTTCTTGCATGTCGATGAATGGAATTTCTGTCGTACCGTTGCCGAAGAGTTCGGTGAGCCCTGGCCACAGGCCAGTTCGGTGGCCGTTCTCGTCGTAATCGTAAAAGCCCATGCCCGCCTTGCGGCCCACGCGACCGAGATCGAGCAGCTTCTCGCGCACCGGCTCGCTCGAGTGGGGCTCCCAAGCACCACCCTCGGCTTCGACCGCGGCACGCGTCTCGTCGCGAATCTTCTTCTCGAGTGTCAGCGTCAGTTCGTCGGTGAGCTGAAGTGGGCCCACAGGGTAGCCCGCCTGCATTGCCGCCTGCTCGATGCTCGCTGCTGAGATGCCCTCACCGAGCATGGCGACGGCCTCATCAGAGAAGCGACCAATCACGCGTGAGGTGAAGAACCCTCGCGAGTCGTTGACAACGATGGGCGTCTTGCCGATGGCGATCACATAGTCGAACACCCGCGCGAGCACTTCGTCGCTGGTTTGTTGCCCGCGAATGATCTCGACCAGCTTCATTTTGTCTGCGGGCGAGAAGAAGTGAATACCGATGAAGTCGCTTTGGCGCGTGACGCCCTCTGCAAGGTCGGTGATTGGCAGGGTCGAGGTGTTTGACCCAAGCACCGCGTCGGGACGCACCACTGGTTCAAGTTCGGCGAACACCGCCTTTTTCACGTCGGGCTGTTCGAACACGGCCTCGATCACAAAATCTACGTCAGCGAAGTCTGCATAGTCGCCGGTCGGCGTGATTCGCTCGAGCAGCGCCGCCGAGGCAGCTTCGGTCGTGTGGCCACGGGCGAGTGCTTTCGCTTCGAGCCCGCGACTGTAGTCTTTGCCCTTCTCGGCGCCCTCCACCGTCACGTCTTTCAGCACGACGTCAATGCCCGCCTTGGCGGTCACATAGGCGATCGCCGCACCCATCATGCCTGCACCGACAATGCCCACCTTGGTCGGGCGCGAGCGCTCGATGCCGGCCGGCCGCGAAGCCCCCCGCGAGATCGCGGTGAGGTTGAAGAACATCGCCTCGATCATGTTCTTCGAAATCTGATTGTTTGCAAGCTCAACGAAGTAGCGCGTTTCAACCAGTGAGGCGGTATCAAAGTCAACGTAGGCGCCCTCGACCGCAGCGGCCATTGCTGCACGAGGCGCTGGCATTGGTGCGCCCTTCAGCTGCTTGCGCAACGTCGCGGGCATCGCCGGCAGCATCGCGGCGACCGCGGGTGAGGTTGGCCCGCCCCCAGGCAGCTTGAACCCCTTCACGTCCCACGGCTTGACTGGCGACGGGTTGGCCGCGATGAACGCGCGTGCGGCACCATCGAGCTCGTCAATGGACTCAACGACTTCATCGATCAGGCCGATCGCGAGTGCGTCGCGCACGCGAAACCGTGTCGCGGGAAGAATGACCTCGGTGAGCGCCTTCTGCAGGCCGAGCATGCGCACGGTGCGGGTGACGCCGCCCCCGCCTGGCAGCAGCCCAAGCCCGACTTCGGGCAACCCTATTTCGCTGCCTCGCACGTCGGCAGCAACTCGGTGGTGTGCGGCGAGCGCGAGTTCGAGCCCGCCGCCGAGTGCCGCACCGTTGAGGGCCGCGACTACTGGTTTGCCGAGTTGTTCGAGGCGGCGCATGTCGCTCTTCATCGCATCAATGTTGGCCCCGTTTGCCGCAGAATCTTCGCGTCGAAACTTCTTGAGGCCTTCAAGGTCGCCACCGGCAAAGAAGGTTTTCTTTGCCGATACGAGGATCACGCCCGTGACGTCGTCGCCTTCAGCGTAGATGCGGTCGACTGCCGCCTTCAGGGAGCGTTCGAAGAGTCGATCCATCACATTGACTGACCCGCGTGGGTTGTCAATGGTCAGGGTAACGATGCCGTGGTCGTCGCGATCGTAGCGAATTGCGCTTTCAGTGGTCATGATTCCGTCTCTCAGCTTTCTCGTTACACGCGCTCAATAATGGTGGCGATGCCCATGCCCGACCCGATACAGAGCGTGGCAAGCCCGCGCTTGAGGTCACGTCGCTCGAGCTCGTCAAGTAGTGTGCCGAGGATCATCGCGCCCGTTGCTCCGAGCGGGTGTCCCAGGGCGATTGCGCCGCCGTTCACATTGACCTTTTCGTCAGGAATTCCGAGGTCTTTCTGCCATTTCATGACGACCGCGG
>JAAZHL010000358.1 GCA_012510755.1 Leucobacter sp. | reverse complement strand
TCAGCGGAGGTAGTGGGATTTGAACCCACGAGGGCGTGAACCCAACACGCGTTCCAGGCGTGCGCCATAGGCCGCTAGGCGATACCTCCAGTGCTGGCGCTAGGCCAACCTCTCCATCTTAGCCCGCGGCTGGTGATGCGGCGAGCGCACGCTCTATGGCTGCTCGCAGCGCGGGGTCGTGTGGCTCGGTTTTGCTGCGAAATCGCGTCAGGGCGCCGTCGGCTGCCACCACGAATTTCTCAAAGTTCCAGAGCACGGGGCCGGCGAGCCCGGCACTATCTTTGGCTCGCTTCAATTCTTTGAACAGAGGATCAGCCTTGCCCCCATTCACTTTGCCTTTGGCGAGCAGCGGGAACGTTACCCCGTAGTTCACCTTGCAGCACTCACCGATCTCTTCGTCGGTGCCGGGTTCTTGCTTCAAGAACTGGTTGCATGGCAGACCAACCACGGTGAGTCCCTGGGGGCCGTACTCGCGGTGCAGCGCCTCGAGGCCTTCGTATTGCGGGGTGAACCCACATTTCGAGGCGACGTTCACGACGAGTGCCGCGCCAGGCGCGAGATCGCCGAATCGACTCGTAGAACCGTCGGGCAGGGTGACCGTCACGTCGCGCAACGGCATGTCGGCGGGGCTGATGTCGCTTGTGCTCATGTGAACAGTCTGCTCGTGGTGTGCCGGGCGGCGCAAGCGTCAGGTGCGGCAGAGCCGAAACCAGAACGACAGGAGACCAGAGAGAATAGAGGCATGGCACACGATCACTCTCAGCCCACCGATTTCACCCCACCCGCAGACCGCATCGAACTCGGCGAACGCATCGCGGCGCTCATGCCCCGCGCAATCGACGAACTCACAGAGCTTGTGGCGATCCCGTCAATCGCTGATGAACGCATCATCGACCCGGCAGAGTGCGTGCGCGCGGCCGAGTGGGTGCGCGAGGCCTTTCGCGCAGAGGGGATTCCCGCCGAGCTCGCGCTGACCCCCGACGGCACCTATGCAGTCATCGGTCACCGCCCGGCGCCCGCGGGTGCGCCCACGGTGTTGCTGTACTGCCACTACGACGTGCAACCAATTCTGGACGAGCACGAATGGCTGAGCCCGCCGTTCGAACTCACCGAGCGCGACGGCCGCCTCTACGGGCGTGGCGCGGCAGATTGCAAGGGCAACGTGATCGCCCACCTCGCTGCGCTGCGGGCCCTGCGTGGTGACATTGCCGCCGAGAACGCTGACGCGTACCCGGTGGGGCTGATCCTCGTCGCTGAAGGTTCTGAGGAACAGGGCCGCGCAAGCCTCGACCAATACGCTCTCGCGAACCCTGCCCTCTTCGAACTCGCTGACGTGATTCTGATTCAAGACGCGGGCAACGCGGCGTTCGGGCTGCCGACGCTCTCGGTAAGCCTGCGCGGCGCGGTCGACGTGATCGTGCGGGTCGAAGCGCTTGAGGCGTCGGTGCATTCGGGAATGGTTGGCGGCGCCGCCACCGACCCCCTCGCCGCCCTGATCAGCATGCTCGCGAGCCTGCGCGATGAGCACGGCAATGTCACGGTGCCGGGCATTCGCGCCGATCAGGTGTGGCAGGGGCAGCAATACGATGAGGGGGCATTTCGCACCGATTCGGGCATGTTGCCGGGCACGACGCGGCTCGGCTCTGGCACGGTC
>JAAZHL010000048.1 GCA_012510755.1 Leucobacter sp. | reverse complement strand
TGCTGTCCTAGCTGCTTTATGAAGTGCAAGGCGCACGTTACGCAGGCCCAGACGCCATCGTGCGACTCGACCCTCTTCAGCTCACCGATCTCGGTGATGACCGGGTGCGCTTCACGGGCATTCGTGGCGAAGCCCCGCCCCCAGAGCTCAAAGTCTCGGTCAACGAGATTGGCGGCTACCGGCAAGAGATCGTGTTCATGCTGACCGGACTCAACGCTGAAGAGAAGGCAGCACTCATTCAGGCCCAGTACGAACACGCGCTCGAACTTGAGGGGCTGCCGCGGCCAGCAAGCATGAAGTGGACCTTGGTGCGTTCTGACCAGCCAGACTCACCCGTGCAAGAGACCGCGACGGCCCGGTTGACGCTCGTCGCGCGCGACAGCAACCCGAAAGTTGTGGGCCGCGCATTCGCCAACGTTTCCATCGAAATCGCCTTGGGCTCGGTGCCGGGCCTCTTCTACGGTGGCCCTCCAACGGACGCGAACGTGTACGGTCGCTACCGGCCGATGTATGTGGCGCAAGAGGTTCCGGTGCACACGGTGCATCTGGCTGACGGCGAAAAGATTGTGATCGAGGCGCCCGCCGAGACACGGGCACTCGAACCAACCGAATTTGATGCGCGCAGCGAACCGGTTGGCCGCGCAGCAGTTGGCGAAAACGGCGCGGTAGATGACACGGTTCGCATCGCGCTCGGTGAAGTGTTTGGCGCGCGAAGCGGCGACAAGGGTGGCACCGCAAATATTGGCGTGTGGGCGAGAAGTGATGAGGGTTGGCAGTGGTTGCAGCGCGAACTCACAGCGGATCGCTTGCGCGAATTGCTGCCAGAAATGGCACCTCTCGCCATCGATCGAACCGAACTGCCGAACTTCCGTGCGCTGAACTTTGTGGTGCACGGTCTGCTCGTCGAGGGCGTCGCCTATGGTGCCCGGTTTGACGCTCAGGCCAAGGGTCTCGGCGAATGGTTGCGCAGCCGCACCGCTGAAGTGCCGGCTGAACTTGCTGCCCAGCATGGGCTCGACGACTTCTTCGCAGAGGCGCGCCCGGCCTCGTAAGGCCATGTGGCGTGGCCACCTCTGCTGAAAAGACACCCAAGGGCTGAAATAGACACCCAAAGAAGGAGCCGGACAATGGCTGTTCGTTACGAAGTACGCGGTTCGACAGCGACGATTACGTTCGATTCGCCAGAAAACCGCAATGCGATCTCTGATGCGTTGCTGGAAGAACTCACGAACGGTATTGCGGCTGCCGAAGCCGACGAGAGCGTGCGCGCAATCGTGCTTACCCACACCGGTGGCACCTTCTGTGCTGGTGCCGACCTGTCGGCTCAGGGCAAGGGCACTGAGGGGCTGTCACCAGCAGTGATGCAGAAGTAGCGGGCGCGAGTTGGCGCTGCCGTGAACCGTGAGATGTTTGCCAGCTCGGATCCAAGCATCGGCGCGATCAAGGGGCACGTGCGTGCAGGCGGCATGGGCTTCGTGGGTTGCTGTGACTTTGTGGTCGCGGGCCCCAAAGCAACATTTGGCTTGAGTGAGGTGCGCATCGGAGTGGTCGCAGCAGTGATCTCTGCCCCCGTGCTGTCGCGCCTGGGTGATCGCGTCGCGTCAGAGTGGATGCTGCGCGGCGGCGCAGTGTCGGTGACCGAGGCTGCCGCCGCAGGGTTCATCACTCGCGCGGTTGATGGCGAAGCTACGACTGTCGAACAAGCGGTTGAGGAGATCCTCGTCGATTTACGAAAAGCCGCACCGCACGCCCTCGCAGTGTCAAAGAAGATCGCAAACCGACGCGTGCTCGACCGCTATGACCGTGACCTTGAAGAGATGCTTGATATTTCGGTCGCTTTCTTCTTAGGCGATGATGCGAAGGCAGGCATCGCGGCATTCATGCAGAAGACCTCGCCGCCGTGGGCGATCGATGCCTGAGTGATGCGGTCAGCCGCGGGGCGAGAATCGTCAGCCTAGCGCGCCACAAGTTTCGCGCCTCACGGCCAGGCCACATGCCTAGTGGCGGTGCGTTTGGCGAGATGACTCCCGGCGGCACCCCTCCCGAGGGAATGCCGCCGCCTAGCGGAACGCCCGGGGGCAACTCGGCCTCGGCAGGCTGATCCTGCACTTGCGGTCGTCTCAAAGGGACGCAAATGGCTGTTTGGCACTGGTCGAGACAGCCATTTGCGCCCCTTTGGCCGAAGAAACCTACTGCGCCTGCGCGAGCAGTGCGACCGTGAGCCCCGCGATCGTGCGCCCGTCTGCGAGATTGACCCCAAGCAGCCGTTCGATCAGCTCGAGCCGCTGGTAGAACACCGACCGCGAGAGTCGCGCTTGTCGGGCCGCAAGCGATCGGTTGGTGGGGTGCTCAGTGTAGGCGGCGAGCACCTGCAGCAGGTCACCCGCATGGCCCGGGCCCACCCCGCGGTCGTGTTCGATGAGCGGGCCAAGCATGTCGAGCGTGAACTGCTGCAGCTCTGGTGCCCCCGACAGTGATCGCACCAGGTGCGCAAGTTGCTGCTGATCAGGCTGCTGCACGGTCACGCGCCCAACTTCTGCAGTTGGGGTGAGCCTGCCGGTCGCCCGCAACTGCTCGATTGACGCGACAAGCGATCGCAGGCTGTGTTGCGCTGTGACTGGTGTCGCGAGGGCGAGGTGTGCTCGCCAAGAGGAGGGTGTCGGCCCCGGCACTAGCATGTCGAGTTCGTGTGCAAGGCGAGCGGCGAGAGCAGGCACTTGTCTCGCCACACTTTGGCTGAGCCGCGGGTCGGCGGGTGGCAGCGAGACGATTGCGAGCAGTGCCTCGTTGCCCGCGGCCCCGGCGGTTCTGGCGCCGCTAACGGTGCCACCGTGTGAGCTGAGGCCAGCACCTGTCTGCCGCGTCGGCTGCTGCACAGAGACAGGACCCCCGTCAGCCACCGAGGCGCCCGGTTCGCCGGTGATCAAGACGCGCCCCTCTGGCGCGACCGCCCGCCGCAAAGCCGTTTCTAGCGTCGCATGCTCGAGTGTTGCGTGGCCCCCGAAGTCGCCGGTGCCACGAAGCGTTGCCGCGAGCAGTACTCTGCCTTCGAGTGGCAGGCCTGCGGCGGTCAACTGGGCCGCCAGCTCAGTGTCGTTGCGGTACCGGCCGCCGAGCAGCGCTTCGAAGACGCGTTTCGACGAGAGTCGTTGCCACTGCTCGCCGTCGGTGTCAGACAGCCGCCCGAGAGCGAGCGCAAACGCGCCGAGCTCAAGCACCGTGTGGCGCCCTGCCGGGTGGGGTGGGCCGGGTAGGGCGGTGAGGTATCCCCAGCGGGTGCCCCTCGCTTCGACAGTGACGCGGGTGGCAAGGTCAGGGAGACGAGGATCACCCATCATTTGCCATGGTGCAAGAACCTCGGTGGTGTCGTGCCCGTGCGATGCCACCGCAACGACGCGGTGTGAGAGGTCTTCGAGCACTACTGGGGCATCAAGGGTGGAGGCGAGACGCTCGATCACATAGTCGACGGGGCTGCGGTTGAGGCCAAGCTCGGTGAGCATGGCGTGCACCTCGGCACGCGCAGCAAGCGCCTCAGTCTGGGCGCCGAGCACCCGCTGGTGCACCCGCTGAGTGATCTGCACGAAGCGCATCTCGCGGTGCAACACGATAAGCGGAACGCCGTGTCGATTGCAGGCATCGACCAATTCGCGTGGGGCTTCGTGAAAGGCGGCGCCGAGCTCGAGCATGATCGCGGCTGCTCCGACGCCGCCCGCCTGGGTGAGTTCCTGAGCGAGCACGCGTAAGGCGCTGCTTTCGTGCGGCCACCCTGCCCCGGTGGTCAGCACCAGCTCGCCACCGTCGAGCAGACTCGGGGCACCCGCGCCCGCAACGACGTGCGCCCAGCGGGCGGTGCGATCCTCGCCAGCAAACCCCGCAATGACCTCGGGATTGCCCGCCTGCACCTCTGGCAGCAGCAGCAACTCGCGCACGGTGGGCAATGCGTGATGTTCGTGGTTGCTCATGCTGGGCCTCTCGTAGACGATTGTCATACAAAGTGTATGGCAATCGCACAAAGTGCAGATGGTTTGGCCAAGAATCTGCCAGGGGTCCATTGAAATACTGATTTTAAGGCGCGTTTCTGCTGCCAGACAGTTTGACCAAATATTCAAGAATTTTGTTGAGAGCACAAGGAGACCGTTCATGGCACGCATTCCCCACGTCATCGCAGGTGAGAAAGTCATGGACGCAGCGCGCACGCAAGCCGTGTTCAACCCCGCCACCGGCGAGGCCCAGCACGAATTGAGCATCGCATCGGCTGAAACCGTCGAACAGGCGATTGCGGCAGCCGCGGCAGCGCTGCCCGCCTGGCGTTCGACCAGTCTTACGAAGCGCGCAGACGTGTTCTTCAATCTGCGTCAGCTGCTCAAACAGCGCACCCCTGAACTCGCCGCAATTGTCACCAGCGAACACGGCAAAGTGCTCAGCGACGCGGCCGGTGAGATCGCCCGGGGGCTCGAGAACGTCGAGTTCGCTGCGGGTCTCTTGCACCTGTTGAAGGGGGAGCGCGACGAGCAGGTCTCAACAGGCGTCGATGTGCACTCGGTGAAACAGCCAGTCGGTGTGGTTGCGGCCATCACCCCGTTCAATTTTCCGGTGATGGTGCCGCTGTGGATGATCGCCAGCGCGATTGCTTGCGGCAACACGGTCGTGCTGAAGCCGAGCGAACGCGATCCTAGTGCTTCAGTATTTATTGCCGACCTGTTTCGCGAGGCGGGCCTGCCCGACGGAGTGCTGAACGTCGTGCACGGTGACAAGGTGGCCGACGACACGTTGCTAGATAGCCCCGCAGTGAAGGCCGTGAGCTTCGTCGGTTCAACCCCCATCGCCAAGTACATCTACGAGCGGGCGGCCGCGAACGGCAAGCGCGTGCAGGCACTCGGCGGAGCAAAAAACCATATGATCGTCATGCCTGACGCAGACCTTGACATGTCGGCAGATGCCGCGGTGTCCGCCGCATACGGCTCGGCCGGCGAGCGCTGCATGGCAGTGTCCGTTGTCGTCGCGGTCGGCGAGATCGGTGACGTGCTCGTTGCAAAGATCAAAGAGCGCATGGAGAAGCTGGTCATCGGCGACGGCACCGACCCGGCAAGCGAGATGGGTCCGTTGATCACCGCAGAGGCGCGCGATCGCGTCGAATCGTACGTGGCTGGTGCCGCGGCGGAGGGCGCGACGGTCGTCGTCGATGGCCGCGAAGCGAAGTTCGAGGGTGACGGGTTCTTCACCGGTGTCTCGCTCATCGACCACGTGCAGACCGGCAGCAAAGTGTATCGCGACGAGATCTTCGGCCCCGTGCTCGCGGTCGTGCGCGTCGACACCTATGACGAGGGTGTGACGCTCATCAACGAGCACCAATTCGGCAACGGTACCGCCATTTTCACTCGTGACGGCGGCCTCGCCCGCCAGTTCGAATTCGAGGTAGAGGCGGGTATGGTGGGCATCAACGTGCCGATTCCAGTGCCGGTCGGTTCGTTCTCGTTCGGCGGCTGGAAGGACTCGCTTTTTGGTGACTCACACATCTATGGCCCCGAATCGATTCACTTCTACACCCGGTCGAAGGTCATCACGACCCGCTGGCCCAACCCCGACCAGTCGAAGGTTGACCTCGGGTTTCCGAGCAACAGTTGAGCGTTCGCAACTGGCGCGCAAGTAAGCCTCTTGCTGCCTGGCTTTGATGAAGAAAGACTGAAGTATATGAGCGACTACATTGATTTGAACGGTGAAGCGCACAGCTTTGGCGACACCGACGCCCAGCGCCAGGTGCGCGAGAACGATCGCGGCTACGTCTTCCACTCGTGGTCGGCGCAGGGGCAGATCAACCCGCTGCCCGTCGCGAAGGGCGAGGGGGTGCGGTTCTGGGACTATGACGGCAACGAATACCTCGACTTCTCGTCGCAGCTTGTCTACCT
Source organism: Leucobacter sp. (assembly GCA_012510755.1). GTDB lineage: Bacteria > Actinomycetota > Actinomycetes > Actinomycetales > Microbacteriaceae > Leucobacter. The sequence continues at coordinate 907 of JAAZHL010000048.1, read as the reverse complement.
GAACCTTGGCCACCAGCACCCGGGTCTCGTGAAAGCCATTCAAGATCAGGTCGGTCGTATGGCAACGATTCAACCGGCCATGGCGAACGACGCCCGCAGCGAGCTCGCCAAGCGCATCGTTGAACATTCGTTCGAGGGCGCGCGTTCGGTGTTCTTCACCAACGGTGGCGCTGAGGCGAATGAGTATGCGGTGCGCATGGCGCGTCAGCACACCGGCCGCCAGAAGGTGCTCGCGCGGTACCGTTCGTACCACGGCTCGACTGCCACGGCGATCACCTTGACAGGTGAATCGCGTCGCTGGGCGAACGGCATCCCAGATGCTGGCGTGGAGCACTTTTTCAGGCCATACCAGTACCGCAGCGAATTTGGCTCAGAGACGACAGAGCAAGAGACTGAGCACGCTCTCACGCATCTTGAGCACACGATTCAGCTTGAGGGCCCTGACACGATCGCGGCCATCATTCTTGAGACCGTGACTGGCACCAACGGCATCTTCGTTCCACCACCCGGCTACCTGCCAGGGGTGCGTGCACTCTGCGACAGATACGGCATCGTCATGATTTGCGACGAGGTCATGGTCGGCTTTGGTCGCACCGGCGAGTGGTTCGCCTACCAGGGCTTTGATGTGCAGCCAGATCTTGTGACGTTCGCCAAGGGTGTGAACTCGGGATACGTGCCGCTGGGCGGTGTCGTGGTGAGCGAAGCGATTCATCAGTCATTCGAGGATCGCCCGTTCCCCGGCGGCCTCACCTACTCGGGCCATCCGCTCGCCTGCGCTGCCGGCGTCGCCACCTTCGACATCTTTGACGAAGAACGTATTCTCGAGCGGGTGCGTGACCTTGGTTCGCGTGTCGTCGAATCATGCTTGCGCGAGATCGTTGCCAGGCATCCGTCGGTTGGTGAATAC
>JAAZHL010000047.1 GCA_012510755.1 Leucobacter sp. | reverse complement strand
TGGCTGGAAACCGCGGGGGTCAACACCTTGCGACCCGCATTCGAGCTTGCCGCCGACGGCAACTATGCGCGGTTTGCCGTCGAGCAGACCGCAGTGGCCGACTACCCGACCCTGCGCCCACACCGCATCGCCGTTGGTCTCTACACACTTCAGAACGGTCGACTGCAGCGCACTACACGCGTCGAGATCGATATTGACGGCCCGCTGAGCGAAGTTCCTGAACTTGTCGGCGTTGCACAGCCCGACCTGCTGCTGCTCAACGATGACGACCTCACCTACGCCAAGATTCGACTCGACGAGCGGTCACTTTCGACGGCTGCCGAGCACCTTGGCAGCTTCGAGAGCTCACTCGCACGGTCACTCGTGTGGGGCACGCTGTGGGATCAGACGCGCGACGGCGAACTGCCAGCCAGCCGTTACGTCGACACTGTGTTGCAGCACATTCACACCGAATCAAACTCGACTGTGCTGCGCACCCTCATTCAGCAGTTGCTGCTGTCGGCCTCGAGCTACGTTGCGCCAGCGAAACGCGCTGCCACGCTCGAACGGGTCGCTGACGCGCTGTGGCAACTCTCGGTTGACGCAGAGCCCGGCAGCGACCTGCAATTCCAGTTCGTGAAGGCATTTGCGCAGTCCGCCTCGACTGGCGAACAGCTCGATATGGTGTTGCAGATCCTCGAAGAAAAAACGACACTCGATGGGCTCGACATCGACACTGACCTCGGTTGGGAACTGCTCATTTCGCTCGCCGCCGGTGGCCGCGCCACAGCCGAAGAGATTGCGGCCGCGTTGGCTGATGATCGCACCGCAAGTGGACAGCAGTCTGCCGCGCACGCGCGTGCCTCGCTGCCGACCGGCACCGATAAAGAGGCTGCCTGGCGTTCGGTGTTTGATGCGGCGGGTCTGCCGAATGCGATTGTGCGTGCGACGGGTCTCGGCTTCTTGCGGGCCCACGACCTGACTCTGCTCGAACCCTACGTTGGTAGGTTCTTCGATCAGCTGCTCGATGTCTGGCAGACACGCAGCCATGCGATTGTCGAAGAGATCGTTGATGGCTTCTACCCAGCCCCACTCGCGAACGCGGCGCTGCGCGACGCAACCGCAGCGTGGCTTGATGACCGTCAAGACGCACCCCCCGCCCTGCGACGCATGATTGTCGAGCACCTCGCCGGTGTTGAACGCGCTCTCGCAGCGCAAGCCACAGACGCGAGAGAGTAACAACTGTGACTGAGTTCTGGGCGGCAATCGTCGATTTTTTCACCACCTACCAAGTGCTATTTCGCATTCTGGTGGTGATTGTCGCGTGCCTGATCGCAAACTGGCTGCTGCGCATCCTGCTGAGCCGCACCGTCAACAGCTTCGTGCAGGGCGTCAAACGTGCGCAAGACGTCACGCACACGCAAGAACTCGTCGCAGGCCCGCACCTCAACGCCCGAGCGGTGCAGCGCACCCGCACCCTCGGCACGTTCGGGCGCAACATCATCAACTGGGCGACCGTCATCGCCGCATTCTTTCTGATTCTCGCCCAGTTCAACATCAACCTCACCGCGGTCATCGCGTCTGCCGGCTTCATCGCCGCAGGCCTGGCGTTCGGCGCGCAGAACGTCGTCAAAGACGTGCTCAACGGCATTTTCATGGTCTTTGAAGATCAGATGGGTGTGGGCGATCTGATCACCGTCGGCGAGATCACGGGCACCGTTGAAGATGTGGGCATTCGTGTGACCCGAGTGCGCGCATTTGATGGCACGCTCTGGTTCATTCGCAACGGTGAGGTGCTGACGCTCGGCAATGTGTCGCAAGGCTGGGGCAAAGCGATCATCGATATCACGGTGTCGGCAAACGAAGACCTCGAGCAGGTTGAGCGGGTCGCCCTCGAGAGTGCGAGCGAACTGCTCGCATCGCCGCAGTTTGCGAGGCGGGTCACCGGCGAACCCGAGGTGCTCGGACTCGAGAGCGTCTATGGCGACCGTGCGACAATCAGATTGACGGTGCGCACGAGACCCGAAGCGCAGTATTCGGTGCAGCGTGAGTTGCGTGCCCTCATCAAGAAACATTTTGAGAAGCAGGGTATTCAGCTCGCTTCAGAGCACCCTCGCAATTTCGGAGGACAGCAATGACGAGCGCTCGCCAGCCAGACCAACCAGACCAGCCCGACCAGCTGAGCCAACCCGCTCGGCCGGGGCAGCCCGCGCTGCTTGGCCAGCCCACACAGGTTGGCCAAGCCGACCAGCCGCCCATCCCGAACCTCACGTTGCGGCGCGGTGAGGCCGGGCCCGCAGTCACCGACACCGTGTGGGCGCAGATCGGCGGCACCGCGACCTTCGAGAAGATCGTCGATCACTTTTATGCGGCCGTGCAGCAGGACGAATTGCTCGCACCCATGTACACGCAGTCAGACTGGGAGGGCGCGAAGTGGCGGCTGCGCACCTTTCTCGAGCAGTACTGGGGTGGGCCCACC
>JAAZHL010000357.1 GCA_012510755.1 Leucobacter sp. | reverse complement strand
GGTCATCGATGTGCGAAGCATCAGTTGCGGCGTCGGTCTGCTCGGTCACGCCCAACAGCGTCGCGGCCGCCACGTCGTCGGCCGCGGTGGTCGCGATGGCCGACGGATCATGCGGGCGCAGAAAGACGATGAGCACGGCAGTCAGTACGACCGCAAGAAACACGGTCACACCTGCGACAGCGGGGGTCGAAACCGCGCGAACCAGCTGCTGCGCCAGGCTTGGTTCTGGCTGCCACCGCATGGGTTCAGCCGCTGGCTCAGCATCACCCCACTGCCGACGCCCGGCGCGGGATGCACGAGATGAGAAGCTCATGCCCACAAGCTAGCGAGCGAAACACCTACGAAACGATCGCTACCAACCAGATGTGCACAGCCCGCGAACACACCCATCATGCGCGAGCTGTGAGCGACAAGACTCGCAGCAACGACCGCGCTAGCGCTTCTTGGGCGCGTACACGACGAGCGCGTGAAACACGTAACGCAGCACGAACGCGAACGCGAGCAACACTGCGGTCGCCATAGTCGCACTCATCCAACCACGATCAACGAACCAGAGCACCAACGCAATGCGAATCGAGCTCTCAACATTGTTGAAGCTAAACGACCGCAAGAAACGCCCCCAGAACCCGCGCGCATGTCGGCGCAAGTCGCCAAAGACCAGGCGGTCTTGTAACAGAAAATTAGCGACGATCGTCACCTCAGCGGCGATGAGTGTGGCAGGCAACACCCCAACGTCCCCTCGCGTTAACAGCCACACGAGTGCGACGTTCACCACCGCACCCGCCGCACCAACCAGTGCAAAGCCGCTCATACGGCCAAAGCGCAGCTGCAACATCTGCCGCAGAAAATGCAGGCCCTGTCGAAACGACGCCTTCGACTGCCCCGCGTGCCGCGAAGCAAAGTCGAAGGGCAGCTCGGCGACCCGCAGCCGTTGGCGGGCAAGCATCTCAAGCAATATCTTGAAGCCTTGCGGTTTCAAACCATCAAGATCGATACGACGGCGATCACACAAGAAGAACCCCGTCATCGGGTCGGTGCAGGCCGCAAGTCGAATGGGAAACATCGCCTTCAACAGCAGCGTACCCACACCAGACACCCCGCGGCGCAGCGCGGAAGCAAGCCCCTTCGCGCTGCCGCCACCAACATAGCGAGACGCCACCACGACGTCGACACCCCCCGGCAACGCACGGCGATACAGGTCGCCGATGCGTTCGGGCGGGTGCTGCAGATCGGCGTCCATCACCAGGCACAGGTCGTTGACGGCGGCACGCAGCCCCACCACCACGGCTCCCCCAAGCCCGCCCTCTGGCCGCTCACGGTGCACACAGCGCACCGCAAGCAGAGTCTCGGCGGCGGCAGCGGCCACCGCCTGCGGAGTGCCGTCAGTCGAATCATCAACGACGATCAACTCGGTTGCACGGTGCTCGAGCGACGCATCGCACGCCACCGCCCGGTCGATCCGCCGAACGAGCTCAGCAATGTTCGCCGCCTCGTTGCGCGTGGGCACGATAATGCTGAGGCCTGGCCCCGCCATCATCGCGTCAGACACCGCTATGGCCGCGTGGCGATGCTCACGATCTTGGGCACGCGCACCACGACGTTCGTCACCTCACGGTCAGCGATCGCGCGCTGCACGGCCTGCGACGCACGCGCCGCCGCCTCTGCTTCGGCTTCAGTCACCGACGCCGGCAACGTCAGGCGATCACGCACCTTGCCGTCTACCTGCACCACCATCACTACCTCGTCTTCAACGAGCAGCGACTCATCGGCCACCGGCCACACCTGCAGAGCAACAGTTGGCTCGTGGCCGAGCATCGACCACATATCTTCAGCAGCATACGGCGCAAACAACGACAGCATCATCGCGATGGCCTCAGCCGATTCGCGCACCGCAGGGTCAGCGCCACCAGCACCAGAATCGATGACCTTACGAGTGACGTTCACCTGCTCCATGAGCCGCGCAACCAGCACATTGAACTTGTAGTGTTCGACGAGCGACGGCGCTTCGGCCAATAGTTTGTGGGTGTGGCGCCGCAACGTGGCGTCACCGCCCGACGCATCTGCGCCCGCAGCAGAGGTCACATCGTGTGCGACACGCCAGGCACGAGCCAAGAACTTCGCTGACCCCTGCACCGACACATCAGCCCAGTCAATGTCGTCTTCTGGCGGCCCAGCAAACGCGAGGGTCACACGCAGCGCATCAGCACCGTGCTGCTGCAGCTCTGAAGCGAACTCAACGAGGTTGCCCTTCGACTTCGACATCTTGGCGCCGTCTTGCAGCACCATGCCCTGGTTGAGCAGCGCAGTGAACGGTTCTTCAAAGTCGAGGTAGCCCAGATCGTGCAGCACCTTCGTAATGAAGCGCGAATACAGCAGGTGCAAGATTGCGTGCTCGACACCGCCGGCATATTGGTCGATGGGGCCCCACCGTTTTGCCGCCGCAGGGTCAAACGCCTGCGCGTCATCGGTCGCCGACAAGAATCGCAGGTAGTACCACGAGCTATCGACGAAGGTATCCATCGTGTCAGGGTCACGATGCCAGACCGAACCATCAGCGTCGGTCACGGTCGCCCACTCGGTCGCCGCACCCAGCGGCGACGCGCCCTTCGGCTTCAGGTCGAGGCCAGCAGACGGTGGCAATGTCACCGGCAACGCTGACTGCTCAACCGGACGCATCTCGCCCTCATTGCTCGCCTCAGCACCGTGCAAGATCGGAATCGGCGTGCCCCAATACCGTTGGCGAGAAATCAGCCAGTCCCGCAACCGGTACGTAGTCGACGCGCGACCCGTGCCGCGCTGTTCAAGCACCTCAACCGCTTTGGCGATAGCTGCATCCTTATTCAACCCATCAAGTGGGCCAGAGTTCACCAGCACACCGTCGCCGGTCGTAGCCACGCCACTCACTGCGGGGTCGGGCAACGACACACCTTCATCGTCACGCACATCAACGACCACGCGAACCGGCAGGTCAAACTGACGCGCAAAATCAAGGTCGCGTTGATCGTGCGCGGGCACCGCCATAATCGCGCCATGACCGTAATCGGCAAGCACATAATCAGCCGCCCACACCGGAATCCGCTCACCACTCACCGGGTTCGTCGCAAAGTGATCGAGAAACACACCAGTCTTCTCACGGTCGGCGTTCTGCCGATCGATCTCGCTCTGCTTTTGCGTCGCGGTCAGATAGCTCTCGAACTGCGCGCGGGCCTCAGGCGATGCGCTCGCCGCGAGTTCTGCGGCGAGGTCACTATCTGGCGCAACGACCATGAACGTGGCGCCATAGAGCGTGTCGGGGCGGGTCGTGAAGACCGGCACCTTCTGCTCGCGGCCCTCAATCTCAAACTCAACTTCAGCACCGGTCGAGCGGCCGATCCAGTTGCGCTGCATGTTGAGCACTTTGGCCGGCCACTGCCCCTCGAGGCTGTCGAGGTCATCGAGCAGGCGATCCGCGTAGTCGGTGATGCGAAAGTACCACTGCGTGAGTTTCTTCTTCACGACCATCGCACCAGACCGCTCGCTGGTGCCGTCAGCCAACACCTGCTCGTTCGCGAGCACCGTCTGGTCAACCGGATCCCAGTTCACCCAACTCGCTTTGCGGTAGGCAAGCCCCTTCTCGTACATCTTGAGAAACAGCCACTGGTTCCACTTGTTGTATTCGGGGTCGCTCGTGTGCAGCACCCGGCTCCAGTCGAAGCTCGGCGCATAGATGCGAAAGCTGGCTTTCTGCTGGGCAATGTTTGCGTAGGTCCATTCACGAGGATCAATCCCGCGCTTAATCGCCGCATTCTCTGCGGGCAGACCGAAGCTGTCCCACCCGATCGGGTGCAACACGTCGTAGCCTTGACCGCGCCAGTAGCGGGCAAGAATGTCGCCGAAGCAGAAAGCTTCAGCGTGCCCCATGTGCAGGTCGCCCGAGGGGTAGGGAAACATGTCGAGCACATATTTCTTTGGCTTCTCGCTCGGCGCATCGCCCACTTCGAAGGGCTTCAGCTCTTCCCACACTGGCAGCCATCGATCTTGAATCGCCCTGAAGTCATATACCTCGCCCTGGGGCTCAGCTGCGCTTGCCTGCGACTCGCTCATACACACCTCGAAATGTTGAAATCTCGCTCGCCCTTGCGAACGCACACATCGTTCAATGTTACTCGCTCTGCATTGTCCCTTGCGCCGCCCGCAACGCAGCCTGCAACGCAGCAAGTAAGGGCCGCGCTTTGAGGTCTTTTTCAGCGAGTTCAGCCTCAGCAACGCTGTCTGCGGTGATGCCGCCGCCTGCACCGATGAGCGCGAGTTGTTCAGGGCGGCCCAGGGAGCGCAGCTCGATACCACGAATACTCATCGCGAGTTCGGCCTGGTCTGGGTCAATGATGCCGAAGCAGCCCGAGTAGAGTCCGCGCGGGGCGCCCTCAAGGTGCGCGAGCAGCTGCACTGCGC
>JAAZHL010000408.1 GCA_012510755.1 Leucobacter sp. | reverse complement strand
CAAGCGCTGGCGTGGAATTGCCACTCGGTACGCAAAGAATACCTCATCCTTCGTCGCTGCTGTTCAAATCAGGTGCATATCTCTGTGGGCAAATGTGCTTGCATAAACTCGTGTCCACGCTATCTAGGGAATCCGCCATAAAGTTGGTGCCATCCGCGATAGCATGTGCCCTGTCCAGGTCGCTGCCTGCAAAGAAAGCGCCATAATCGAAAGGATAGAAGAGCCCGGCGCAGACTTCCAGCTTTTCCCTGAACTTCTTATATGCGGTCTTGGCAATGTCCATGTCACCATACCTCGACCTGTCGCGGCCTGTATAGTCGTTCATTGCCTCTTTCAGCGCCCAGGCGATGCCGATATAGTCTACCACCAGCCCGCCTTCCTTGTCTTTGTACACACGATTTACCCGGGCGATGGCCTGCATCAGGTTATGCCCCTTCATGGGTTTGTAGATATACATCGTCGCAAGGGAAGGCACATCAAACCCTGTCAGCCACATATCCACAACGATGGCAATCTTGAAAGGATCATCCGGGTCCTTGAACTGACGCGCCAACTCCGTTTTATCCTGTTTGGTGCCGGTATACTCACGCCATCCCTCAGGGTCATCGTTGCTGCCAGTGATGACCGTTTTTACCTTACCCTCCCATGCTGGGCGCAAGGCCATCAGCTGCTGGTGGATCTTGATGGCAATCTCCCGGGAATAGGCTAGGATCATCGCTTTGCCGGTCAGCTCATACTGGCGGAACTGCTCATAGTGGTCGATAATGTCCCTACAAAGCGTCTCAATGGTTTCCGGCGCGCCCAGGATGCTATCCAGTTGGCTTAAATCGCGCTTGCTCTTCTCAATGTCCTCAGGTTTTGCATCCTGTGCCATCAGGTCATATTCGGCATCGATTTGCTCCAGGATATCTTCCTTCAACTTCAAGCGGACAACGCGACTTTCGTAGTAGACCGGCCGGGTGGCACCGTCCTCCACAGACTGGGTCATATCGTACACATCGATATAGTCGCCGAAAATCTCCCGGGTGTTCCGATCCTTCAGCTCGATAGGCGTGCCGGTAAAGCCAATGAAGGTGGCGTGCGGTAGGTTGTTCCGGATCACCCGGGCACTCCCGTGCAGGATGCGCCCCGTCCTGGCATCCACTTTTTCTTCCAGCCCATACTGCCCCCGGTGCGCCTCGTCTGCGATCACCACAAGGTTGCGCCGCAGGGACAGCGGCTCGTCCTGCTCCTCAAACTTTTGCATGGTGGTGAAGATGATGCCATTGGCGGTGCGTCCCTCAAGCAGTTTCTTTAGATGCGCTCTGCTTTCCGCTTGCTCTGGAGTCTGACGCAGAAAATCCTTGCACTTGGCAAACTGTGTGTACAGTTGGTTGTCCAGATCGTTGCGGTCCGTCATCACTACCAGGGTGGGCCCGTTGAGCGCCTCCTGAAGCAGCCTAGCGTAGAACACCATCGAGAGGCTCTTGCCGCTGCCCTGGGTGTGCCAGAACACACCGCCTTTACCGTCGGTCTCTGTTGCCTTCTGGGTGGATACCACCGCCTTTTTCACTGCAAAATACTGGTGATAACCAGCCAGAATTTTATGGTCGCCCTCGTTCTCCTTTGAGAAGCAGAGAAAGTTTCGGACGATATCCAGGAAGCGTGTCTTCGCGAACATCCCAAGAAACAGGGTATCAAAACTGGCGAAGCTTGTGTTCTCATAGTTCCCGTCAACGGTCTTCCATTCCATGAAGCGGCCTTCCGGCGAAGTGATGGTGCCCACCCTGGTGGTCGCCATGTCGCTGATGATGGCAAAAGCGTTGTACTGAAACAATGTAGGAATGTCGTGCGTATAGTTGCGTATTTGCCGGTAAGCCGCCGAAACGTCGGTCTGTTCCCGTGAAGGGGATTTGATCTCAACGACCACCAGGGGCATGCCATTAACGAAGATGACCAGATCGGGCCGCTTCTCCGCATGCTCGATGAAGGTCCATTGGTTGGCGGCAACGAAACTATTATTCTCAT
>JAAZHL010000439.1 GCA_012510755.1 Leucobacter sp. | reverse complement strand
CATCTACCCCTCAAACAACAACATTCTCTTTGATACCGGCAGCGTCAAAATCGTGTCGCGCCTGATACAGGGAGAATATATGAACTATCGCGGTATTTTGCCGCAAACGGCTGAAACGACGCTAACGATATCGCCTTCGGCTTTGCTCGATGCGATCGAACGCGCGTCATTGGTGATCACGACGGACGACAAGCGCTATCCGGTACGTCTGACCACTTCGGACGAAGACACACTGGTCGTCAGTGCCAGCACAGACATCGGTACATTGCGAGAAGAAATCGCGATCAGCATGAATGGACAGAAGATTGATATCGATTTCAACCCGCGTTATTTTATCGACGCACTCAAGGTCATCGATGAAGACGAGATCACGATCGTCTTTAACGGAACGATGGGCCCTTGTGTTATCAAACCGATTGACAGCCAGGAGTTTGCCTACCTGGTCTTGCCGCTGCGCCGCTGAGGTAAAACCGCAAGTGAAACGCCGCGCCGACAGGAAAAAGCATGATCGTTACCCACATTAATCTGAACCAGTTCAGAAATTACAAGGAACAAGAGATAGCCGCCAGTCCGGGAATTAACGTCTTTTTTGGGGATAACGCCCAGGGAAAGACGAACATTCTGGAGGCGGTCTATCTTTGTACGTGCGCCCGTTCTCACAGAACCGCGAAGGACAGTGACCTTATCTTGCGCCAAACAGACCACTATGCGATCAAAGTGGACTTTAAAAGCTGCAATGGGTCTTCCGAGTCTGTTGAGATCCAGTACCTGGACGCTGTAGCAGGCGGTGAGCAGCGCAACCGGGCAATCCGCCACATCTACCATAACAACATGCGCCTGGAGCGTATCAGCGACCTAATGGGGCTTTTCCACGCGGTTATCTTTGCCCCTGAAGACCTGATGCTGGTCAAAGAAGGACCGGCAACGCGCCGTCGCTATCTGGATCTTCTCATTTCCCAGGTCAGACCGAGCTATTTTTTACATTTACAGCAGTTCGCGCGCATATTGGCACAGAGAAACAAGCTGCTCAAGGATCTGCGTGAGCAGGGATTTGGCCGCCAAAAACCGCTGGACGAGGCGCGGAAAATACAACTGGATGTCTGGAACGATACGCTGGCGAAAGAAGGCGCAGCGATTATCACCCAGCGCATGTGTTACTCGGAACGCATCGCGCAAATTGCCATGGATGCCCAGGTTTCTATATCTTCCGGAAAAGAACAGCTTTATGTAAAGTACAGAAGCATAACCGGATTAAGCCCGGATAAAGATGAAAACGAGATAGTCAGCCTGTATGCAAGTAAACTTAAAAGTATGGTTTGCGAAGACATAGAAAAAGGGGTGACCGGCCAGGGACCGCACCGGGATGACCTCGATTTGTCGCTCGACGGCAGCGGACTCAAACCGTTCGCGTCCCAAGGCCAGCAGCGGTCTGCCGTCCTGGCGCTTAAACTGGCTGAACTGGTGATCTTGAAACAAGATACCGGTGAAACCCCCGTTTTTCTCCTCGACGATGTCATGTCTGAACTGGATGAGAAAAGGCGAACCAGTTTACTTCAAAACATCGAGGACGCGCAGGTTTTCGTGACCTGTACAGATGCCCGTCAGGTTTACGATGAAATGATCCAAAAAAAGGCGGGAGATGAGGGAAGCAAGAGCGAACGGCCCTATGCTTTTTTCAAGGT
>JAAZHL010000356.1 GCA_012510755.1 Leucobacter sp. | reverse complement strand
TATAGCGCTCAGCGTCTGCCGCGACAAACGCGTTCACACCCACCGGCTTGCCAGCGGCCTAGCCCGCTTCGATCGAACGCATTACCGCAGCCACCACGTCTGGGTGAGACTGCTGGCCCAGGAAGCCCATCGATGCCGCAAGGTCTGAAGGGCCTACAAAAAGCGCGTCGACACCATCGGTCTCGGCGATCCTCGTCACATCTGCCACTGCCGCCGCCGACTCGATCTGCACTGTCAAACTGATCGTCTCACTGGCCCTGCCGAGATAGCCCTCGACGCGGTTCCACCTCGCAGAGCGGGCGAGAGCCGAGCCAACACCGCGAACACCCGACTGCGGATAGCGTACCGCGCGCACGATCTCGGCGGCCTGCTCAGCTGAATCAACCATCGGAATCAGTAGGTTCTGGGCCCCCAAATCGAGGTATTGCTTAATGAGCACTGTGTCGCCATAGGGTGGGCGCACCAGTGGCGCAACCGGGTACGCAGACATGGCATACAGCTGAGCGAGCACCGACTCAAGGCCGTTCGGTGAGTGCTCAGCGTCAAGCAGCACCCAATCGCAGCCGCTGCCAGCCACAATCTCTGCAGTAATCTGGCTGCCCGCGCACGCCCAAAGGCCGATCAGCGCGCGGTCGCTTGCCCGCAAGCGCTCGGCAAAAGTGGTGGGAAGTTCTAGACGAATCGGCATGTCACCGACCCCAACTCGTTGTAGTCGGCATGCACGGTGTCGCCGCGCTCGACCCACATCGGCTTGGTGAACGAGCCGGCAAGAATGATTTCGCCCGCTTCAAGCGTTTGACCGTGCTGTGCAAGCTTGTTGGCGAGCCACGCGACGCCCCTGGCCGGGTGACCAAGAATCGCCCCGGCCACGCCAGAGTCTTCGATGCCCTCGTTGCGATAGAGCAGCGCCGATGCCCAGCGCAGGTCGATCTCATCAACCTTCACTGGGCGGCCACCCACGACCATTGCCCCCATCGCCGCGTTATCGCTAATGGTGTCGACGATGGTGCGGCCCTCGAGCTCGAGGTGCGAGTTGAGCACTTCGAGAGCTGGCACGACATAGGCGGTGGCGTCAAGCACGTCAAAGATGGTGGTGTTCGGACCAGCGAGCGGCTTATTGAGCACGAACGCGAGTTCGACCTCAATGCGTACATTCGAGAACCGGTCGAATTCGAGCACCGAACCTGACTCGTAGACCATGTCGTCGTGAATTACGCCGTAGTCGGGTTCGCTAATGCCTGTGGCGAGTTGCATGACCTTCGATGTCAGGCCGATCTTGTGGCCGACAAGGCGTGCGCCCTGCTCAATGCGGCGGTCGCTCCAGATCTTCTGAACTGCGTAGCTGTCTTCGATTACCATCTCTGGGTACCGTGCGGTCAGGCGAGGCAGAATAGTTCGCTCTTGATCAGCACGCACCAATTCTTCGGCGATGGCGTTACGGGTGTTCTGGTCGAGCACGGGGCCTCCAATTCGCGGTCATTGCGGTTAGGTAGATCGTATACGATCTGCGTCTTGGTGGCTAGATTTAGCTGACAGATTCGTGAGGCGAGGGGTTGGTTGCACGGCGGCTGTTGCGAAAGAGTGCCGCTGGGTATCGCAACCCACACCAGACTGCCCGGCGCTGTCCGTCTGCTGCCAATTTACCGATCCATGCAATTTCGATGCCTTTCGTTCACTGGTAGCAGAGTAGAATCGAATGATGCAAACTCCAGATGCCGCAGCAGGCGACAACCGCACGGCACCCAATGACCACGTCGAGGCACAACCTCTGACATTCGAAGACTTACAGATCGACCTCGGAGACACAATCGATGCCGAGGCCGACACGTCTACTGACACATCTACCGAACCTATCGAGGCAGCCTCAGATGATGCCGCTGCTGAACCGGTGAGTGCGGCAGCGGCTGACGCTGAGCCTGCTGAGGCCGAGCCTGAGCTCGAGCCCGAGCCTGCTGACGCTGACGCGCCCGTAGAGCGTGCTGACGCTGACGCACCCGTAGAGCGTGCGGGCTTCGAGGCGCTCGGCTTGGACGAGCGGGTGCTGCGTGCCATCAAGAGCGTGGGTTACGAAACCCCCTCGGCGATTCAAGAAGCTACCATTCCAGTGCTCATGCGTGGCCGAGATGTAGTGGGGTTGGCGCAGACTGGCACCGGTAAGACCGCAGCGTTTGCGCTGCCCATTCTTTCGCGTATCGAGCCGGGGCAGGGCGTGCCGCAGGCGCTCGTGCTCGCCCCGACTCGTGAACTCGCGTTGCAGGTGTGTGAAGCATTCGAAAGCTACGCAGTGAACCTGCCGAGCGTCAATTTGTTGCCGGTGTATGGTGGCCAAGCCTATGGGCAGCAGCTCAGTGCCCTGCGTCGAGGCGTTGATATCGTGGTCGGCACCCCAGGTCGCATCATGGACCACCTCAACCGCGGTTCGCTCGATCTCACCGAGATCAAGTACTTGGTGCTTGACGAGGCTGACGAGATGCTCAAGATGGGCTTTGCAGAAGACGTTGAGACCATTCTTGCTGACACTCCCGACGAGAAGCAGGTTGCGCTGTTCTCTGCAACGATGCCCGCACAGATTCGGCGCATTTCGCAGCAGTACCTCAAAGACCCCGAAGAAATCAAGATTGCTGGCAAGACGCAGACGAGTGCGAACATCACCCAGCGCTATATCGTGGTGAGTTACCAGCAGAAGCTGGACGCTCTGACTCGAGTGCTTGAAGTTGAAGACTTTGACGGCATGATCGTCTTTACTCGCACTCGCGGTGACAGTGAGACCGTCGCCGAGAAACTGCGTGCCCGCGGGTATTCTGCTGCTGCAATTAATGGCGATATTCCCCAGAATGTGCGTGAGCGAACCGTGCAGTCACTGAAAGACGGCAAGCTCGATATTCTCGTCGCAACCGACGTCGCTGCCCGTGGGCTCGATGTCGAGCGCATCAGTCACGTGGTCAACTATGACTTGCCGATTGACACCGAAAGCTATGTGCACCGCATCGGACGCACCGGCCGAGCTGGTCGCTCGGGTGACGCCATCAGTTTTGTGACACCGCGTGAGCGGCGCCTGCTGAAGGCCATCGAGAAAGCGACCAAGCAGCCACTGACACAGATGCCGCTGCCGGGCGTGGCAGAGGTGAATGCGACGCGATTGTCTCGGTTTGACGATGCAATCACGTCGGCCTTGGCTGACACCAACCGCATCGAGGCATTTCGCGACATCATTTCGCACTATGTCCGCCACCATGATGTGCCAGAGGCAGATGTGGCCGCGGCGCTCGCTGTGGTGTCGCAAGGAAACACGCCTCTGCTGCTGAACGAAGCTGACGATGACAAGTTTCGGCGTGATCGCCAGCAGGCGGCACGCTTCTTGGAAGACGAGGGTGGCTCGCGCGAGCGGGGCGCACGCGATCGAGGCGATCGTAATGATCGTGAGCGCAGCGGGCCGCGTGAGCGCCGCGATGATCTCGCGATGTACCGAATTGAGGTCGGGCATCGTAACCGCATCAACCCGGGTCAGATTCTGGGGGCGCTTGCAAACGAAGGCGGACTGTCGCGAGACGATTTCGGGCGCATTCAAATTCGTGAAGACTTCACTCTCGTGGAGTTGCCGAAGAATCTTTCGGCTTCGGCGCTCGAGGCCCTGCGTGATACGCACATTGGTGGGCGAAGCATTGATCTGAAGCTCGACCGGGGGCCGTCGCCGCGTGGCAAGGGCTGGGAAGATCGAGGCGGCCGTAGTGATCGTGGTGATCGCGGACGCGGTGGTCGTGATGACTGGGGAAGCCGTGGCGATCGTGGCTCGCGTGGTGACCGCAATGACCGTGGTGACCGCAATGACCGTAGCGACCGTGGTTCGCGCGGTGACCGTTCGAGTTGGGGCGGTCAGAACGACCGCGGCGGTCGCAGCGATTGGAATGACCGCAATGACCGCGGTGGTCGCGGCGGTCGCAGCGATTGGAACGACCGTGGCGACCGCGGTGATCATGGTTCACGCGGCGATCGAAACGATCGTGGCGACCGTGGTGGGCGAAGCGACTGGAACGATCGTGATGATCGACGTCGTGATTCGGGCTCGAACCGTGCCGATGGCAGGCGCAAGCCGCGCTGGTGAGTTGTGGCTGCGCGGGGTAATGCTCGCGCAGCAGCCGGGCGTCGGGCAACGGGTCGCAGTCAGGGGTGTAGGTATCCCTCGATAGCGTGACACAATTCGGTCTCGAATTCCTTGCTGCCAATCATCGCTGTCACAGTGGTATGCGAGAGAATCGCTGATTGCACGATGAGCAGCAGCATGGTGCCCATGTCGCTGGGGGGGCCTTGGCGCACCGTGCCATTGCCTTGCCCATATTCAATCGAATCGGCAAGCCAGCTGATGACTGCCAGCTGGCTTGCACCGAGTCGTGGCATGTTGCCATGAATAAAGAAATCCGGGTGCCGGTCGATGAGGCTGCGAAACACATGATTCCCTCGCAGCACTCGGGCAAGCTCAACAAGCGCGATCGCCAGATCGGTGCGGGTGTGGGGCAGCGAACCGACCTGCTTGAGCAGTTTGAGGGTCGCGCGAAGCAGAGTAGCGCGCATGATCTCGTCGATGCTCGGCCAGCGGCGGTAGACAGTTGGCCTGCTCACATCGGCTTCTTTGGCGATGCTGGTGATTGTGAGGCCCTCGAGGCCTCGCGTGATCAGTAGGCGCTCGGCGGCATCCAACACTCGCGCATCGGTCTTGCCCCAATCGGGCAGTTTATACACTTGGCGTACGTTCATCTTGGGTGTCACTGTAACGCATAAACGGCGGTATGTCGGCAACATTTGTATCTTGCGTTACGAGGAGATTACGCGCAAGCCGAGGCTATCTAGCGAGATCGTGCATGCATTGCCTAAACTTTCCGTTACACGCGATTGAACGGATCATATATGATCGTATTGGTTGATGATTCAATCGAATCTCTTATTGGATAACGACAAGGGAGTCCACACCTCTTATGACGACTACCGCAGTCTCGGCCAGTTCTCCGCGAGAACTACGCAGGGTGGCAGCTGCCACCGTTATCGGCACCACAATTGAGTGGTACGACTTCTTTCTTTATGCCAGCGCCGCGGGCCTGATCTTTCAGAAGCTCTTTTTTGAGCCGGCTGGGCCGCAGGCAGCAACCATTATCTCGTTTGCCACCGTCGGTGTGAGCTTTTTGTTTCGCCCGCTTGGAGCGTTTCTCGCCGGGCACTTTGGTGACCGTATTGGCCGCAAGGCAATGCTGGTCGTCACGCTCATTCTGATGGGTGCAGCGACGACGTTGATCGGTCTCTTGCCCACGTATGAACAGGCAGGGCTGCTTGCGCCTGTGTTGCTCGTGCTGCTGCGCATTTTGCAGGGCTTGTCGACTGGCGGCGAGTGGGGCGGTGCTGTGCTGATGGCGGTCGAGCACGCGCCAGAGAACCAGCGCGGCCGCATGGGCGCGTTTCCGCAAATTGGCGTGCCAATCGGTCTGCTGCTTGCCTCGGGTGTGCTCGCTCTGATGACCGGCGTGATTTCACCTGGT
>JAAZHL010000355.1 GCA_012510755.1 Leucobacter sp. | reverse complement strand
GGGCCTAGACGGTGAGAAGATCACCGTAGACGCAGAAGACGGTTTTCTGTCAGTCGATCATGACACGGTCACGATCGTCGCAGGTCAAGCCGCGCTCGTTTAATCGACGGTGGGTAGCGGCGCCGTGACCGCGACCACACTTCACATGCATATTCTGTTGCCACCCTCTGAGACCAAGCGCTCAGGGGGTGGCAACATTTTTGCCCCGTCATCTCTGAGCCACGATGAGGTGCTCGGCACGACCCGCGCGGCGGTGCGAGAGGCACTCGTGCAGCTCAGCCAAGATGAAGCGGCGGCGGCTGTGGCCCTCAAACTCGGCACGAAGAACCGCCACGAATTGCAGCACAATCTTCGGCTCGATGTGGCTGGCTCCTTGCCAGCAATCGAGCTCTACACGGGCGTGCTGTATGACGCACTCGACGTGTTATCGCTCGACTCACGCTCTCGTAACTGGCTTGCACAGCACGTGTCAGTGCAATCAGCGCTGTTTGGCCTGCTTGCCGCATCCGATGAGGTTCCCGCCTATCGGTTGTCTGCCTCGAGCCGACTTCGTGGCCTGCCTGTCACACTCAAACGCACATGGATTGCGGCGCATCAGACAATCGACTGGGCCGCATTTGGATGGGTGCTCGACCTTCGCTCAAAGGATTATGCTGCTTTGGCACCTGTGCCCCAGGGGCTAGGTGCGTGGCTGCATATTGTGCAGCGCACATCCGCCGGCGAGGTGCGGGCACTGAACCATTTCAATAAGGCAGCAAAGGGCGATCTCTTACGGCGGCTCGCGCTCGACGCACCAGACATTCAGGGTGCCACAGATCTACTCGAATGGTCTGCACATGCTGGCCTGCAGATGACGTACGATCGATCAACGAATCAATTCACGCTCACCACCGAGCTTGGTGCGCCGAGGCGGTAGGCTGAACAGGTGAATCTCAGGAGAGCATTGTGACTGTGCGGGGCAAGAACGCGGCGCATCAGTGTGTGTCCTTTGACACAAACCCTGAGTTCGCCGTTGAGCTATCGTGGCATGGCGTGAGCCACGTCGGCCTACGGCGTGAGGTGAACCAAGACAGCTACGTGGTCATTCCACCGGTGTTCGCAGTGGCAGACGGCATGGGCGGGCACGCTGCAGGTGAAGTTGCCTCAGAGGCAGTGGTACGACGCCTTGCGGCTCTCGGCGGTGACGAGGCCGTGCGTCGAAGTGACCTTGAACAGGCATTCGCGCAGGCAATCGAAGACATCGAACTGAACGTTGAAGACGCAGAACTCGGCACTGGCACGACCGTGACGGGGCTTCTGCTTGATGTTGATGCTGAGCAGCCGAGCTGGACAATCTTTAACATAGGCGATTCTCGTGTCTACCAGCTGTTCAAAGGTGCACTCAGCCAACTGACGGTCGATCACTCCGTGGTGCAGCATTTAATTGATACCGGCCAAATCACCGAGGCCGAGGCCGAGATCCATCCGCACGCAAACGTCATTACCCGGGCCGTCGGCATGGGCGAAGATGTGACTCCTGACTACGGACAACTCGCGTTGATTCCCGGGCAACGGCTGCTCATCTGTTCAGATGGCCTCACGAAAGAACTCACCGACGCAGGTATTCAGCATTATTTGAGTGAAGCCGCGACAGCAAAGGAAGCGGCAGAAGTGCTCGTGCATCGTTCCCTTGGTAATGCGGGGCGTGACAACGTGACGGTGATCGTCATCGATGTGCACGCCGTCGGCGATTCAAAAGATACCCGCGAAGTGCCAGTGGTCTAACGTAGTTCGCCGTTGAAGGTCCACTGCGTTCGCGGCACCCCCTCGACCGTCACCCAAGTATCAGGTCGCACGCCATTTGGGCCGGTGCAGTGCTCGGCAACGACCTCGTCAATTGCTATCGCGAGACGTTGCGCGAGCTCAGGATCTTCCAGCAGTCGATGCTCAAAGAGCTTAATATTCACGAGTGGCATCGCACGCCTGCGCCTATGACCAGACGCGCTGCAGCAAAGCCGCACGCGCGGCCCGGGCGTCGAGCGCCTCTTGCATGGTGACCGGCACAAACCGCACCTTCGTGCCCGGTGACATTCGCGCGAAGAGATCCATGTCGGCGCTGATGACTGTTGCTGCCTGCGCGTAACCGCCGCCAGACACGGCATCACAGTGCAACACAATTGGTTGGGTGCCGCCAGGTATCTGGATTGAACCCACCGCATACCCGGCATCTGTGATGTTCGAGGGGTCTTGGCCAGCACCGAACGGTTGTTGCTCTTGCTTCCATGCCGCGCCAGGGCCATCGAAACGCAATCCCATGCGGTCAGCAACCGGGGTGAGGGTCCACTCGGCTTCGACAAGATTGGCGAGGCCCTCGTCGGTCAGTTTGTGAT
>JAAZHL010000354.1 GCA_012510755.1 Leucobacter sp. | reverse complement strand
GGTCAGTACCTCGTGGCCAACGGTATTGCGCCGAAGGACTTCAACACCTACGGCTCACGTCGTGGCAACCACGAGGTCATGATCCGCGGTACCTTCGCGAACATTCGTATTCGCAACCAGCTGCTCAACGATGTTGAGGGTGGCTTCACGCGTGACTTCACGCAAGAGGGCGGCCCCCAGGCTTACGTGTATGACGCGGCGCAGAACTACCAGCAGGCTGGCGTTCCGCGCGTTGTGCTCGGCGGCAAGGAGTACGGTTCGGGCTCGTCACGTGACTGGGCGGCCAAGGGCACTAGCTTGCTCGGTGTGCGCGCGGTCATCACCGAGAGCTTCGAGCGTATTCACCGCTCGAACCTCATCGGTATGGGTGTGCTGCCACTGCAGTTCCCTGCCGGTGAAAGCGCCGACTCGCTCGGTCTCGACGGCACTGAGGTGTTCGAGATCAGCGGTGTGACTGCACTCAACGAGGGTGTCACCCCGAAGACGGTTAAGGTGAGCGCTGCGAAGCAAGACGGTTCGGTCGTCGAGTTCGACGCGGTCGTTCGCATCGACACCCCGGGCGAAGCTGACTACTACCGCAACGGCGGCATTCTGCAGTACGTGCTGCGTTCGCTCGTCTAAGCTCTCACTTCTCAACATGAGGTGGTGTGAAGGCGGCTTTGTCGTGACAGATTAGGCCAAGCTCAGAGTTTCACCTCGCGAAAGACCCCCGTACCTTTTCGGTGCGGGGGTCTTTCGCGTGTGTGCCGTTAAAACGCTTTGCTGCTCGGCTCATAGCACTTGACTTCCGCAAACCCGTGCGGAAGACTTCTGCTATGGATGTGAAATCGTATGCTGCAAAGGAAGGCATCAGCGAGCGTCGCGTGCGGCAGCTCATCCAGAGCGGTGCGCTCAAGGCCGCGAAAATCGGCGGAAAATGGGTGATCCAAGATATTGACCGAGTGAAGCGATCTCGCCCCAGATTGAGCGCACGACAGCGGCAAGACCTTGTGAGCTACCTGTCTGATCCGCCAACATTTCTCTCTCAGGTGCACGGTTACCGCAAGCCGCGAACACTCGAGTACGTGCACCAGCTTGAAACCTCCGAACAACCAGAGCAGCTGATTATCGAGTGGTTCGATGGATTTCTGCCCCCAGGAAACGGGCCTGCTGCAACTATCCGAGAGGTAATTCGAGGCAGCAAAAAATGGGGGGCACTGGGGCTCAAGCACCACATTAAACCCAAGCCGGTGGTGTCAAAGGAACGAGTGCGTGCCCGAGTAGTAAGTGCCCGCCTCAAAATGGGGCGCTCGCTTCGAGAAGCGGCAGAGTTTACCGGGCTGCCTGTCGAGGTTATCCGAAGAATGGAGCAGACAGGCACCGTTCCAGGCGGGGTTCCCATGTTGAGAAAATATCTCGCCCACTATGGCGACCACCCCAGTGTTATTGAGGTGCCGAACTTGCGAAGGGACGAACATGCTGAGGCTTCACGCTCGAGTGTGCGGGCAGTACGTCGGCTACTTTGAAAAGCGCTTCGAACTAGATCAGCCGAGGTTCTTCTACAGTGACGACGCTGCTGTCGACTTGTCGCTTTCGATGCCTCGGAGCCGAGGTATCAGCGAGCCCGAAGAAGCAATGATCTTTCTTGAGGCTCTTGTTCCTGAAAACCCAGGTCAACGGGACGAACTACGGAGGTTTGTGGGTGCGCAAAGCGACTCACCATGGGATCTGTTGGCTGCGATCGGCGGTGATCTCGCAGGAGGCGTTACCCTCAGTCTTGATGAGGACGACCCTGGAGAGAGCGAGCTTTACCAGTACCTGGCGAGCGATCAAGATGTGGCCACGCGGATTCGTGCAATCAAGGATGGCCGCAACCAGTTCACTGCTGTAGATGCACCTGCGAGGTTCTCGCTTGCTGGTGCTCAGGGCAAGTTTGCCCTAGCCAGAGCTCAGGTGACTGGTGTTATTGAGTCGTACTGGCCAAACCATGCAACTCCGTCGACGCACATTCTCAAGCCTGAGGCGCCACATTACGATGGCCTGGAACTAATCGAGGCTGCGACCCTGCAGCTTGCAGCCCGCTCAGGTGTGGTTGCTGCGTCTGCGCATCAGGTGATGTTCGATGGTCAAACCACTTTTATGGTTGAAAGGTTTGATCGCGCGGTCGGAGCAGACGACATTGTGCGCCGCATTCACGCGGAAGACATGCTGCAGGCACTCGGCAGCCAACGAGACAAATACATGGTGGATGCATCAGGAATCGTTCACCTGCTGAGCGGCTCTGGCAAAGGGGAAGAGTTGAGCTTCCAGTTCATTCGGCAGTTCGTGTTCAACACCATCATTGGCAACGCAGATGCGCATGCGAAGAATTACACAATCCTCCACACACAAGATGGTGCGGCAATTGCCCCCTTGTATGATTCGATCCCGCTGAGCCTGTTCCCTCGGTTTGTTGACAGTCACGGTGATGAGACAGCGTTAGATCAATCTCTTGCAATGCCGCTTGACGGTACAAACCGCTTTGAACTGTTGACCGGTGCAGAATGGGCCGTGTTTGCGCGGGAGGCGGGGGTTGAGCCCGGCCGGGTGTACTCAGTGGTGAACGAGGTCAGTGCAGGCATCCTTGAAAATATCGACAAAACTTTAGGCGCAGTGAACCACCCGCGAGTGCAGACTGGTGGGCTCGGCCTGCTTGTTGAGTCTGCGGAACGGCACGAGCGATACTCCGCCGACAGGCTCCGCGCATGAGTGCTGCCAGCTGAACATCGCTCAGGCGGCATAAGCACTGGGGCTCTTGCTCGTTCAGTAGACTAAGCAAATGCTGCAGGACATTTCGGGCCCACGCGATCTTGACGTGCTCTCGCTCGATGAGTTGCAGCGCCTCGCAGCTGAAGTTCGTGAATACCTCATCGCGCACGTCTCAAAAACCGGTGGGCACCTGGGGCCGAACCTTGGCGTCGTCGAACTCACCATAGCGTTGCACCGCGTGTTCGAGTCACCACTTGACCCCATCGTGTGGGACACGGGCCACCAGAGCTACGTGCATAAGTAGCTCACCGGCCGTCAAGACTTCACTGAGCTTCGGCAGCGTGGCGGGCTCGCGGGCTACCCGCAGCGCGCAGAGTCTGCACACGACATCGTTGAGAGCTCACACGCCTCGAGTTCACTGAGCTGGGCCGACGGCATTTCTCGTGCGTTTGCGCT
Organism: Leucobacter sp.; assembly: GCA_012510755.1. Taxonomy (GTDB): domain Bacteria; phylum Actinomycetota; class Actinomycetes; order Actinomycetales; family Microbacteriaceae; genus Leucobacter. Next base: position 625 of record JAAZHL010000354.1, on the reverse strand, counting down.
GACCGGCCAAACCGGCAGACACGTCGTGGCGGTCGTGGGCGACGGCGCACTGACTGGTGGCATGACGTGGGAGGCGCTCAACAACATCACCGACGACAACGACCGCAACCTCGTTATCGTGGTGAACGACAACGGCCGATCGTATGCGCCGACCATTGGCGGCATCGCCAGGTTTCTGAACACCGTGCGCACGACGTCGAGCTACCGCGAGTTGCAAGAGGGCAGCGAGAAGCTGTTTGGTGCGTTTGGCAGCCCTGGTCGGGTCGTCTATCGCGCCGCGAGGGGAGCGATGCGCGGTGTCGCCTCGCGGGTGAGCGGCAACCAAGACCTGTATTCGAACCTCGACATCAAATATGTGGGGCCCATCGACGGCCATGACCTCGAGGCGCTCGAGCTCGCGCTGCGCCAAGCCAAGAGCTATGGGCGCCCAACGCTCGTGCACGTCATCACCGAGAAGGGCCGTGGCTATGCGCCGGCCGAGAACCACGTCGGCGACCAGTTTCACGCAATCGGCCAAATTGATGTGAGCACCGGGGCGTCAATCACGAACGGTGACGCTGATGGCAAGAGCATCACTGAGGTGTTCGGCGCTGAGCTGGTGGAGTTGGCTCGTGCCGACTCACGC
>JAAZHL010000353.1 GCA_012510755.1 Leucobacter sp. | reverse complement strand
GCCGTACGAGTTCGGGTGGTAGACGCGCTGCGATGCGGGCGGGAAGTGGTACTGCATGTTGCCCTGGGGCATGTAGTGGTTTGCCTCAGTGGCGCGCGGCTGGTTGACCGGCAGCTGGTTGTAGTTCGCACCGATGCGGTAACGCTGTGCATCGGGGTATGAGAACACGCGTGCCATGAGCATCTTGTCGGGTGAGATGCCGGTGCCTGGCACCTGGTTGCCGGGCGAGAAGGCAGCCTGCTCGATTTCAGCGAAGAAGTTGACCGGGTTGCGGTTCAGGGTGAAGGTGCCCACCTTGATGCGCGGGTAGTCGGCCTTCGGCCAGGTCTTCGTGAGGTCGAAGGGGTTGAAGCGGTAGGTCTTCGCGTCTTCGTAGGGCATGACCTGCACGTAGACGTCCCATGAGGGGTGATCGCCGGCTGCGATCGAGTCGAAGAGGTCGCGGCGGTGGTAATCAGCGTCGCTGCCTGCGAGGGCTTCTGCCTCTTCGGGTGACATGTTCTTGACGCCCTGCTTCGACATGAAGTGGTACTGCACCCAGAAGAGTTCACCGGCCTCGTTCACCCATGAATAGGTGTGCGAGCTGTAGCCGTTGAGGTGGCGCCAGGTTGCGGGCAAGCCGCGGGGGCCCATGAGGTAGGTGACCTGGTGGGCTGATTCGGGTGAGAGGGTCCAGAAGTCCCACTGCATGTCTGCGTCGCGCAGGCCTGAGTCGCCGAGGCGCTTCTGTGAGTGGATGAAGTCAGGGAACTTGATGCCGTCGCGAATAAAGAATGTCGGGGTGTTGTTGCCGACGATGTCGAGGTTGCCCTCGGTGGTGTAGAAACGCAGTGAGAAGCCGCGAACGTCGCGCCAGGTGTCGGGTGAGCCCTGTTCGCCGGCCACGGGTGAGAAGCGAATCAGGGTCTCGCTCTTCGCGCCCTTCTGAAAGACTGCCGCGCGAGTGTACTGCGAGACGTCTTCGGTGACGACGAACTCACCGAATGCGCCGCCGCCCTTGGCGTGCGGGTTGCGCTCGGGCACGCGCTCGCGGTTGAACGCGGCGAGTTTTTCGACGAGGTAGCGGTCGTGCAGCACGGTGACGCCGTCGGCGCCCACGGTGAGCGAGTGCTCGTCGCTGGCGATCGGCGTGCCGGTCTGGGTGGTAGTCAGCTTCTGTTGAGACATGCTGATCCTTTCGTTGATGATTGGTGTGGGTGGGTTTGGGTGAGAATATGTGGCGAGGATCGCAGCGCTAGGCAGCGCTGCCGACCGGCTCTCGATTGGCCTGATGTGTGTGTTCGCACTCTGCGCAGACACCCCGAAACGTGACCGAGGCTTCGAGTAGTCGCATGCCGTGTGTGTGATCTGGTGAGAGGCAGGGTGCCCCGCCGACGATGCAGTCGATGTCTTCGATGCGTTGGCAGACCACGCACTGCACGTGATGGTGGTTGTCGCCGGTGCGAGTTTCGTAGAGCGCCCGACCTGAATCTGGTGGATCGATGCGTCGCAGCAGGCCGGTTTCGGTGAGGTCGTTGACGATGTTGTGCACTGACTGCTGTGAGAGCGAGGGTAGGGTGCCCGAGAGTGCTTCAAGAATCTCGGCTGCCGAGGTGTGCGGGTGTGCCTCGATGTAGCTCAGCGTCGTGACGCGCCCCTCGGTCGCCCTGAGCCCGTGTTCGCGCAGCAGCGCGCTCCATTGCTCGGGTGTGGTGGGCGCGCTGATCTGCATACCACTACTCTATCATTATTTTGAGTGACACAAAATAACGTCTGATGAAGTTTGTGCGCATTGCTTGAGGTCGTAGACGGTCTGTACGCAACTACGCGTGCCGGTGGGGGCCGGGCTTGCGGTGGCCAATCGGCTCGATCTGCAGCGTGGTGTGGTCGGTGTCGAAGTGCACGCGCAGGCATGCCTTCAATTCGTCGAGAATGGCATGGTACTCGTGTTCGCCCCACATCTCATCGCTCACCGTGACGTGTGCCGAGAACGCGGGCACACCTGAGGTGATCGTCCAGGCATGCATGTCGTGCACCTCGGTCACGCCCGGCACAGAGAGCATATGCTCGCGCACGACCTCAATGTCGAGGCCCTTCGGCGTCGACTCGAGCAGCACGTTCACGACATCGCGCAGCAAGCTATAGGCGCGGGGCAAAATGATGACCGCAATCACGATCGAAGCCGCCTGGTCGACCCAGGTGTAGCCGGTGAAGATGATGATGACGCCGGCAACGACCACCGCGATCGACCCGAGCAGATCGCCCAGCACCTCGAGGTAGGCGCCGCGCACGTTGAGGCTTTCTTTCTGGCCCGCCTGCAAGATCAGCAGCGACACGAGGTTGGCGAGGCCGCCAAGGACGGCCGCGACAATCATTGGGGTGGTCGCGATCTCGACCTCACTGCCGAACCGGCGAATCGCCTCAACCACTATGACGACGGCGATCACGCCCAGCACGATGCCGTTCACGAGCGCGGCCAACACTTCGACGCGCAGGTACCCGTAGGTGCGCTTCGAGGTGGCGGGCAGCCCAGCGATGACGCTCGCGATGAGAGCGATTGCGACGCCGG
>JAAZHL010000046.1 GCA_012510755.1 Leucobacter sp. | reverse complement strand
TCTTTTGACCGCTCGCTCATCTCACCCTCGGCCTCGTGATCTCGATCGTTTGTCCATCGGTCAGGTCGTCTTCGGGCACAGGCATCGGCACTCCCCCAGAAACAATATCTACGAGGATCGCCGTCACGTTGTCTCTTCCGCCAGATGCAAGCGCACGACGTATCAGCTCGTCGACCACCGAATCGGTGCGTCCGCCAGCGGCAAGCAAGCCGTTCAGTTCATCATCGTCAAGCTCTGAGGTCAACCCATCTGAGCACACCAGCAACCGCGATCCGGTCTCTAGCGGCAACAGCCAGGCGTCGTGACGATCATCGTCGCTGCCGAGCGCGCGAGTAATAATGTTGCGCGGTGTTGCCGCACCCTGCTGGTCGCCTTCGGCGAGTCGTTCAGATCTCAACGAGTGATCGACAGTGAGTTGCCTCAGCTGGTTGCCGCGCTGCAGATACACCCGCGAGTCGCCAATGTTCAGCACGTACCAGTGCGCGACACCCTCATGCTGAATGCGAATCGCCCCGGTCAGCGTGCAGCCAGCACCGCGTTCGCTTCGAGCCGATATCGCGCCCACACGCGAACGCGCCTCGTCGAGGGCCTGCTCAATGCTGCGCACTGACGCCTCACCCGGTCCAGTGAACTGCTCGCTAAAAGCCGAAATCGCTGCTTTGCTTGCCGCTGCACCAAACTCATGCCCGCCCATTCCGTCGGCAACGATGAAACAGGGGTCTGCCGCAAACAGTGCGTCTTCGTTGAGTTCACGTCGATTGCCCCGGTCGGTTCGCGCTGCGACCGACAGAGAGGGCGAGGTATCGACGCCAAACAACATCACGCAGCGTCACCACCGGGGCGCAGCTTCACTTCGAGCGTGCCGAGCAGCAGTCGCGTGGTCGCCTGGGTGGGCACCCGCGGGGCAAGTTCGGTCTCGGCGCCGCTGTCTGAGATGAGCACGAGGCCGTTAGTTGAGCCGAGGTCTTCGATCGTCCACACGTCACCATCAAAGCGCAAACGGGCGTGACTCTTTGAGAGCGTGCGAGTGGCGTCAGGAATAGCAAGTGCGAACGCGCCGTCGATCGCTTCGGGCCGCCGCCCCACGATGGTGTCGTTCTCAAGGTTCAGTTCAGTGCCGTCTGCGAGTTCGAGCACCCAATTGAATGATGGTTTTCGAGCAACCACGATGGTGCGGTCAAGGTCTTCAGAGTTCGACCCGGTGATGATGGTGGCATCGTCAATCGCGCTGCGACCGGTGATGCCGGTCGGCTTAAATACCGAGCTGGCAGCAGCCGGGGTCACGACCGCGTGCTTCCCGTAGGTGGTTGCCGGGGTCGACGGTGCGTGTGGTGAGATCGGGGCAGAGTCGGTCTGGTTGAGCGAAGCAGCCTGCGGTTGCATCGCCTCAGTCGCCACTGCCACAGGAGCAGGTGGCGGCGGTGGAATCACCGGCGCAGGCGCAGTCGGGGGTGCAGTCGCGGGCTGCACAGGCTGCGCTGCGGGCGGCGCGACGGGCGCAGCTGGCGGGGCGGGCGGCATCCCAGCCGCAGGCGGCACAGGTGCAGGCGGCACAGGTGCTACAGACCCAGCCGGGGCCGGTGGTGCAGCGGCGAACGGGTGCACCGGCGGCGCGGGGGCCGCGGGTGGCGGCACCGGCGCCTGCACAGGTCGTGAGGCCGCTGTCCACGAGAAGGGTGCGGGGGCAGATTGCTGGCCGAGTGGAACCGCCGGGGGAGCCTGAAAAGCCTCGGACGCGAGACGCTGATATTCAGCTTCGGTATCGCCTCCCAGTGGCCCTGCTGGTGAAGACCCGGGGGCGGGTGCTGCCGGCGAGGGTGAAGCTGGCGTCGCCGCTCCACCAGTCGGCGGTGTCACGACGCTCTCGGCGGCAGCCCACGGTTGCTTCGCAGCCGAACCGGCCGCGGGAGGAGCAGCAGGCGCTACCGACTGCGCGGCGGGCGGGGTGACACCTGCGGCCGGCGGTGGTGGCGGCGGTGCGAAGACCTGAGTTGCAGGCTGTGCACCGGCATTATGTGGCGCGGGAGGCTGAACGGGGTGAGACGCAAGTGTGCCGGGCGCATAGGCGGGCTGGCCCATGGGTTGAGCCCCGTGCTGGGCAGCGGGCTGGCCCGCTGGCTGAGCACCAGGTTGCGCGCCGTGCGCACCGTGCGCACCCACGCCGGGCTGACCCGCAACGGGCTGGCCCACAGCAGGCACGCCCGGCTGCGGCGCACCTGGTCGCGGTGCATACTGCCCTGCAGCCACACCACCGGCGCGCACCGGTGCGGTCTTGTCGATGTGGTTAGCGAGAAGCATCGCCCAGAGTGGTGCGATGAAGACACCAAGCACGGTGTATCCAGTTCCAGCGCCGTATTGGGTGTTGATGCGGTGCATCGCGATAATCAAGAAAATGAATGGCACGATGCTGAAGCCGACAAACGACAGCAGCACGACCCAGCCTGGCAGGCCAGCGCGCTCGAGCAGCTTCCACTGGTTCCAGATCGGAATCCAGCCGTCAGTACTTTTCAGACCAATGCGCGGAAAGAGCCGCGCCATCGCCCACAGATACCAAACAATAATGCCCACGGCGAGCAGCAGCCAAATGATCGTAATGATCATTATTCCTACGGCGGCTCCCGCCCCTGAATCGTTGTACATTTCAACCCCTTTACCGATCGCTATCGCTTTGCGCTGTTGCTGATTCTGCCCGACGCCCGAAGAGCTGCACAAGCTTGACCCCATATGTGCCGAGTGCATAGCGGGCTCGAAGTCTCTGCTTCAGGCTCATGCCGGCACTTCGTTCGGCGCGGTCGGCCTCTACTGCCGCCCACATCCATTCGGCTTCTTCGTCGGTGACGCCCTGCGCTGAGAACACTGCCTTTGCGGCGATGCCCGAGGCCCACCGCGCGGGGGCAGTGCCCAGCTTCTCACCAATTTCCGCACGGCTCGCACTCGGCTCAATCTCGATGCCCGCGTCGCCAGCTGAGTCGACCAACTGCTGCCAAGCGCCGAGCGCCTTCAACTCAGGGTCGACCTCAGTGCGTCGTGCCTTCTCTCGTCGCCGCTTGGCGAATGGCAAGAAGAGCAGCGGCACGGCAAGCAGCAGCAGTGCCGCGGCGCTGAGCCCCACCGTGCGAAGCACCGGAATCAACCACGAGCTCGCGACCTCATCTTCGGTGACGTCAGAGGTTTCACTGCGCTCACCAAGCCCGAGTGGCGGGTCTACCTCGCGTGCATCACGTTCTTCAGGCGTGGTCGCAAACTCTGGTAGCTGCTCGCCCTCCTCGAGGGTGGTGGGCCGCAGGGTCACCTGTGGCGTCACATCGATGGGCACCCAGACGCCTTCTCGCCCGCGCACCTCCACCCACGCAGCAAGGTGTTCACCGGTGCACTCGTCGAGACAGGCGGGCACGCCTGGCACACCTGCTTGTTCGTCACCAAGCCGAACTCCGAGCACGACTCGTGAGTCGAAGCCCAATGCGCGGGCGATCAGTGCGGCGGCGGTTGCGAATTGTTCGTCATCGCCCACAGCGGCGACCAACATTTCGGCTGAGGTATCTTCACCGGCGAGCCGCTGCTGCGTGTTGAGCTGCGAGAAGAGCTGCTCGATGCGTGCGAGCGAATGACCACCCGCGCTCGATTGAAAGCTGGTGCCATAACGGGCTGACAGCCGCTCGAGCCACAGCTGCTCACCCTCGCTCTGGCCGATCGAGTGGCTGAGATAGCCGCGCTGGCGCAACCGATCGATCAGTTCGGTGAGGCCTTCAGCAGTAGCGGGCTGGTCTTGCGCCTTCAACCATGCCGCAAGCTCAGGCATGCTCTCGAGGTCGATGGTTGCGCCACCAGCGGCTGGCCCGCCGGTGAGCGGTTCAGCTGGTGTGGTCTGCATGATCACCGAGAAGCCATCGCCACTCTCGAGCCCGGTGGTGTCACGCCCACCCGGCACAGCAATCGCGGCCTCGGTGAGTCGGTTCACATAGAACGCGTCTGCCAGTTCGGTCGCCCGCGGGCCACTAAACACCGGCACCGACCCGAGGCCGGCGGTGGGCACCCAGACGTCGCTGTATCCCTCGCTAATGGCAACTCGCACCGTGGCCGGGTCGCTCACCTCGGCACCACTCGGAAACCGAGTGAAGCGGCCAAGGGCGTCTTTGCCAATGTGAAAGTCGACCCCGTCATACGTGTCGAGCACTGCGAGGCGCAGTTGCTCGGGCAAGTCACTACTTGATGTGACCTCGAACACTGGCGCATCGAGGGTCGCGTCACGCTTGAACGCGCGATATGAAGCGAGTGGGCTGGTGCGCTCGCGCAGCACTATCTCTGGGTCGATGCGGTCGCGCGGCACTTGCCGAGTGTTGCTATCGAGCACTGGTGCCAGCGCGAGGCCAGCGACAAGCGCGACGAGCACCGTACCTGCACCGATCAACACCCGCACTGCTCGCCCACCACCGGTGCGCTTCTCACCCGGCACCCGGCCGAGCTTCAGCGCCGCGCGTCGCGCGGCACCAGCCGAGAACCACACCCAGCCCGCGCCCACGGCAGCAGCGGCGAGCCACAGCCCCAGTTCTCGCGGGGCGACGACCGAAAAGAACCCTTGACCGAGCGCACGGCTCAGAGACGACGAGCCAAACACGGTGCCAAACGCGACCGGTACCAGCAATGGCAGGGCGGCGAGTGGCGCAAACCTGCCCGCCCGCAGCGCGAGGGTGGTTGCTACAAAGGCCGATACCAAGAAGACGAGATAGGCGGGCACCATGACCGCTTGGTAAGTGCCGACCGGCAGGGTGAGTGTAAGCAGCTGCTTCCACCCGAGCACGATGCCCGCGACGCCATCGAGCAGGCCGCGCAAGAGGCCGCTGGGCATGCTTTCGAATGCTCGCGGCACTGCGACGGGCACCACTGTCAGCACATACAGCCCGAGCAGCACCCCGCTCGTCGCGAGCACACTGAGGCGCCCAGCACCCAGCGCGGCAAGCCCCGCACCAATCACTGCCCCCGCCACGGCGGCGACAACCAGCCACCAGCTCTCGTAGATCGGCCACGCGGCAATGATCCCGAGCAGCGTCGAGAGCGCGATGACGAGCATCGCGGTGAGCAACCGAGAGATATTTGTCATAGCGCGCCTCGCACCATGAGTTGGGGAAGGTCACCGAGCGCCCCCACCGTTGCCACGGTGAGCGAGTCAACCCGATACGCTCCGGGGTCAGCCAGCAGCTCTGCGCGAATAGCCATCACGTGCACATCGCCAGCAAATGAGATTGCGGTGCGGCGCAGTCGATCCATATCGGGCGCCGAACCGGTGACGATCACCACGATCGACAGATCGCGCGCCGAGTGCGCGAGTGCGCGGGCGAGGTATTCGATCGGCAGCCCGTCTGGCGCATGGTTCAGCTCAGACCACGAGTCAAGCATCTGCACCGGGTCACGCGACTGCAACTCTTCAAGGCCGTCGATACGCGGTCGCACCCGCCCGGGCACATACCCCGAGGCAATAAACCGTTCGCGCCCCTCACGCACTGCCTGCACCGAAATCGACGCCGCAATACTCACGCCAAGCTCAAACTCGTCATCACTCGCGTATTCTTCGCGGCGAGCGTCAAACAGCACGGCGAGCCGCGCGGTCTGCGACTCTTCATATTGCCGCACCATGAGCGTGCCCGTCTTTGCGGTGCTCTTCCAGTGAATGTGCCGCATCGCGTCACCGGGCGCATACTCGCGCACTGCGTGAAACGACAGGTCGCTGTCAATCAAGCGTTTGCTCGCCTGACCTTCGAGGTCACGCACGAGGCCCGCCGAGTTCGGGGGCAACAGCACCGTTTTCGGGTGCACATGCACGCGATGCACCTCTCGCCAGGTCATTTCGCGTCGCAGCAAGCCAAGCGGGTCTTGCCGGGCAACCGTCAACGGGCCGACCTTGATCACTCCGCGCCGCTCGGCGGCAATCGCCACCGGCAGCACTGTACTGTGGTGTGCCCCCAACAGCGGCACCGTGAGTTCACGAAGCGCAGGGCCAACCGGCAGCTCGATCACGGCAGGCAACATCGGCCGTGCAGCGGCGTTCTGCACACCGATCTCGAGGTGCACCTCGCCGCCAGCAACGACGTTCGCGCGACTCACGCTGATGCTCGTGTGGTAGGCGCGCGATCCTATGAGAAATGGGGTGGCGATCAGCAGTACCAGCGCGGCACACACGGCAACGAACCATGCTTCAACCCATGAGAACGCAATGCCCGCAACGAGACCCGCCACGCCAACGAAGCACACAAACCACCCGAGCGGGGTGATGGCACGGGTGACAGCTAGGGTGCCCCGCCGCAGAGTGCGCCACGTTCGCTTGAACCAACGTTTCGTTTGCACGCGTCGCCTGGCAGCCGCACTGAGCGCAGTGGTGCCGTCGCCCATAGCGCGCGTGCGGGTGCGCGTCTGAGTACGACCGCGCGTGCGCGTGCCAGTGTAGGTGCCGGTGCTGGTTCGGGTGAACCACCGGCTCTGCGTGCCGTCGGTGTTCACGCGGTGCCGTTCTCCTGTGGCTCAGCGACGTCGAGCAGCAGTTGCGCGACGATCTGTTCGGCAGTGACACCATCAAATTCGGCTTCGGGTTCGAGCACGAGTCGGTGCGCCAGCACGCCGGTCGCGAGCCCTCGCACATCGTCGGGAACCACATAGGCGCGCCCCTGAATCAGCGCCCAGGCGGTCGCCATGCGCTGCAGGGCAAGCGCGCCACGCACGCTCGCGCCGAGCCGAACTTCGCTCGCGGAGCGGCTCGACTCGACCAGTCGCGTGATGTAGTCAACGATGAGGGGGCTCACGTACACTTGCCGCGCGAAGTCTTGCAGTTGCAGCAGCGTACCCGTGTTCATGACGGGCTGCACCTGCACGGGCGCAGCCTGCTGCTGCAAAATGCGACGCATTGCGGTTTCGTCTGGGTAGCCGATGCTGGTTTTGACCATGAAACGGTCGAGCTGCGCTTCTGGCAGCCGGTAGGTGCCTGCCTGTTCGACTGGGTTCTGCGTTGCGATCACCATGAACGGGGTCGCGACGGGGTGAGTTTTGCCGTCGACGGTGACCTGTCGCTCTTCCATGACTTCGAGCAGCGCCGACTGAGTTTTGGGGCTGGCGCGGTTGATCTCGTCGGCGAGCACCACGTTCGCGAAGATCGGCCCGGCGTGAAACTCAAAGATGCCTTGGCGTTGGTCGAACACGGTGATGCCGGTGACGTCGCCGGGCAGCAGGTCAGGGGTGAACTGAATGCGCGATGACGAGCCCTGAATCACCTGGGCGAGCGTGCGTGCAAGTGCGGTTTTGCCGGTGCCGGGCACGTCTTCGAGCAGCACGTGGCCGCCGGCAACCTGCGTGGCGAGCACCAGTTCAAGCACTCGTCGCTTGCCGTGAATGACCTGTTCCATGGCGTCTGCCGTGGTGCGAAGCGATTCACCGGCCCAGCTCGCACGTTCGTCGCTGAGCGGGCTGGGTTGCACGGTTGCCTGCTGAGTGCTCATCTGGCCTGTCTTTCTGTTGGTGCGTTGATTGAATATCTACGAGGATCGCCCGCCGCCACACGGCGCCGCCCGTTAGGGCTCGGTTGGCGGGTCTGGGTCTGGCCCGGGGTCTGGATCTGGGTCGGGGTCAGGATCGGGGTCTGGCTCTGGCTCTGGATCGGGTGCTGGCGGGCAGATCACGTTGCTGAACGTCGTGTTGTTAAAGCCTGACCAACTCACGCGCACGTTCCAGAAGAGGTTCTTCGCGAAGGTTGCGTCGGTGATCGGTCGGCCTTCTATCGTGAACACTGAGGAGTAGTCGCCACCATCGACCACGCACTCGCCAGTCCAGGTGATGCGCGTAGGCGGGTGGCCTGCTGCCTCGACGGTCACCGGGTTGGAGCAGTATTCGGCATCAGCGCCCGACAGACACTGCTGCACCTGCACGGTCGCACCAACTGGCACGCTCGTGAGGTTGCCCTCTGTGGATCCGCCGGTGCTGAAGAGGTAGCGAATGGTTGCGCCACCCACCGTACCGGTGACTGCGGGCCGCGAACTACCGCCGCCAACTGTCGTGTATTCGCGCACGTTGCCGTAATCAGACACGCTGCTGCTGATCGTGTAGCCGCGCGTCACGGTCAGCTCAGGTGGGTTGCCGCCGATCCAGGTGGGCTCGGTGAACACCTCTGCGCTGCCAAACTCGGTTCTCACACAAATCTTGCCGGTGTACGTACGGAATTGCTGCAGCGACTCGAACGCGCCACTCGTGTTTGACGTACACGACACCGAACCCCCGCCCGAGAGTCCGAAGGTCGTCTGAATCGTGTCTGGTTCGGCGTAATTACCGTCAACCGAAACAACGATCTGTGCAGAGGTGTCGCCAGTGGCCTGCAACTCAATGTCGCTCAAGATCGGTGCCGCTCCGAGCACCACGCCATCGGCGATGCCGGCCGAACCTTCTGCAGTGCCCGAATAGCCGGGTGGCAGGTCACGGTCTTCTGGAATCACCGAGAAACTATGGGTGCCAGGCTCAAGCGTGTGATCGCTTCTTCTGCCAATCTCGATGCGTTCACCGTTATCGATCGACAGCAAGAACCGGCGCGCACGGTCTGACCCAGACACTTCCAGCTTCACCACGCCTTCGACAGTGCTGGTGTTGTTCGGGTTCTTCACCGGCGTTGCCACCACCACCGGAGCGGGAGGCGGCACATATGCCCACGTTGCCTCTGACGCATTCGTCGTCGAGTCAGAGACCCCAACCGAGTTCACCGCGCGAGCGAAATAGCGTCGGCCGTTATCCTTGCCAACAGGTACCGGGCCGACCGTGCACTCGGCAAATCCACCCGAGGGGGCACACGTGCCGACGACACCGCCGCCATCGCTCAAAATCTCCACACCGGTCACATCGGGGTGTGCGGTCTGCCCGCTCAGCGTCACACGCAAGAAGACGTTGCTTGAGTCGGCACCGCTCGCCACCACGTCGGCGGGCGCACGCGGCACACCGAGCGCATCAAACTCAATCGAACCGACGCCGGTGCGATTCTGCGCATCGCGCACCGTGAAGCTCGCGGTACAACGACCGCCCGCGCCACGGGCGTCTGCCCAGGTGACGTTGACCGAATTGCCCGCAGCCTGCATGCTGCCAAACTGGCAACCACCGCCGTCGACCGAGACCAACTGCAGCCCGCCACCCGTCTTCCCTGCAAACGGGTCATACTCGCCAGCAACATCGACGAGCGGGGCACTGCACGATGAGCCCACCGTGCACTGCAAAGACACCGTGGCGCCCTTCGGGGCATCGACCGCGGCCTCGCCGACGCGCAAGGTCAATGCGGCCTGGGTCTCACCGGCCCCAGAAACGTTGACGGTGAGGGCTTGCTGCGATCCTGGTAGAGCATCTGCGCGTGCCTGCACCTGCACCTGCGAGCCCGACTGCGTGACCTCGAACGACGACGCGCCGCTCGCAACCTGCCAACGCAACTGATCGGTCTTGCCCTCGCGGCCACCCTGCCACTGCACCATGTCGTTGAGCTCGATCGTCTCAGTCTGGCCAGGGGCGACCGTGCGAGTCAGCGGGTTCAATTGCACCACTGGGTCATTCGGCACGATCGAAATCGCGATCGGCAATGCCGTGTAGGTGTTCTGCTCGAGCAGTTTCACGCGCACTGTGCAATTGTCGGTGAACGGCGCTTCTTTGCCCGCCGTATACCTGAACGTGACCTCGTCGACCGCCACGCAACTCGCCTGCTGTCGCTGCACACTGAAGTTGCCCTGCTCAAGCTCGACGCGATCGCCCTGACCCAAATCAAGCAGATCGGTGATGCGCACATCGACGCTTTGATTCTCGTTCACACTAACTGTCGGCGCCCCACTTTTCAGTGACAGGCGCAGCTCATCAAGCGGGGGCACCACCAAGAACCCAAAGGTCTCCACCTCAGCGCCGGTGACGTCGGTGCCTGCGAGGCGAAACACCACGAGGTCGCCCTCTGCGCGGTAGCTGCCCAAGATCTTCGAACCGGTGACACGGTAGTTGTTGTCTGCTTCGTTCCACAGTGAGAGCTGCAACGTCGATGCGTCGCCAGCGGCCCAGCGCACCCGGTCAGTAACCACGTCGACACCGGTGCGCTCGAAGTCAGCACGATCACGCACCGACAACACGGTGTCGATCACTGACGGAGCCTGTTGGCCGATGCGCTCAGAGACCTGCACCACGATCAGTCCGTCGGCGGTGCTCTTGCTCTTATCTGAACGAACCGTGTACTTGTATGAGACGGTGCCGAGCTCGTCGCTGCCGGCAAGGCGCACAATGCCCTGCTTCAGCTCGGTGACATCGAGGCGCGCGTTGAGCGTCGCAAAGAGTGGGTTGTCTTCACCACCGGGCACATTGGGCACGACTGACTCAAGTTGCAGCGTGCCGCCCGTCGGGTCGAGATCATTATCAAGCGGCCGCACCACAGCAGGCTCGCTCGCGCCCGCAACTATGCGCACGTAATCGCTGTACACCACCGGGGCGCCACCACCCGAGTCGGGTTCGGTGACAATAATGCGCAGGCGGCCGGTCGATTCGCCACCAAACGAGTCGCGCACGGTGTAAGCGACTGCGTGAGTGCCTCGCTGGGCACTCGTAGACGCCTCGACTTGCACCGAGTTGCTTCGCGACACGATGCTCGTCGAGAGCTGCGGGTCGTCGGGAGTGTTGACAGAAACGAGTCGAACTCGGTCGCCGTCGGGGTCGACACCAGACAGCGGCACCGCCGTGGTGATTCGTTCGCCGGGGGCCACACGCACGGTCACGGTCGCGGGCTGCGGGTCGCGGTTCGCGCCAGCAGGCAGCACGGTCACCCGCACCTGACCAACGTCACTCTGTTCTGGGCTCGAAGCGCCATAAGTCGTGTAGGTGAGTGTATAGTCGCCCGGCGTCTTCGGCGCGAGATAACGCACACTGCTGCCTGAAGCGAAGGCGAGTTCGCCCTCGGTGCCAGGCGAACCGATCTCGGGGTGCAAGACCAACCGCTCGCCCGGCGGGGCGACATCGTTTTCGAGCACCGCAATGTCGACCACCGAGCCTGCGCGCACCGTCGCAGTGTCGGCAACGGCAATCGCGCCCGCACCCGACTCTGCAACCTGAAAGACCGTGAGACGACCATGTCCGGTGGCTTCGCCTTCGGTCACAATCACGTCAACCGAGCCGATGCGCCCCGGCTGCCCGTCAATGGTCGAGCCCGAGACTCGCACACGGGAGTGTTCGATGACATCGGCGCGCAGCTGGCCGTCGTTCACGGTCGCTGACTGCACTGAGAGGGCCCGAGAATTCGAGCCGGGAATGCCCGCGACCACGTCAACCGTGCTGTCGGCGAGCGCCCGCACAAATGCCCGCATGGGTGGCACTGCGAGCGTCGCCCGCGAGTCAACGGCAGTCACCCGAATCACACCCAGGGTTTCTTGCTCGGTCACTGTGTCTCGTACGGTGACCCCAATCAGCGCGTTGCCGGCGGCCCCAGCCAGCACCTCAATGGTGCCGGTGCCCTGGTTCGCGGTGACGGTTACGGTGCCCTGCTGCACCACGGCATCTTGGAGTCTGAACGAGCCCGAGCCTCCAGTAACCCGCTCGAGTGGTCGCACCATGGTCGGTTCACCGACCTTGGCGGTGACCGCGGCAGACGCGAACTCAATCGCGGCACCGGTGCGCACTCTAACACGCAGATCGCGCTGTGCCTCAGCGCCGCGTGAGTCGACCACCGTCACGCGCACGACCGCGTCACCGGCGGGTGCGTTTGCGTCGGTGTGGCGCACTGCGAGTTTGCCGTCAGCGGTGATGAGCGCACGAATCGGGTCTTCAGCGTTCACCGGCGTGGCCGACGCAAGCATCATTGGGTCACCCTCAGGGTCAACCCAGCCCTCAAGTATGGGCAGGATGAGCGTGCCGCCCGGTGCCAACTCGGGACTCGGCCACGCGCGCTGACACCCGTCAACCGGGCACCACGCGGGCGCGGTGTTCACGTCATCGCCTACGACCGTGAGCGTCACCGTAGCGGGTTGCGACACATTCACGCCGTCGGTGATGCGGTAGCTAAACGATGCAGCGCCACGTGCGGTCGATGCCGGCTGCACCAATACCCCTTGACCGTCGCTCAGCACTGAGAGCGTGCCAAAATCGTCGCTGAACCCGTCGCTTACACCCTCGGGAACCACCGTAAGCACATCTTTACGGTTCGGGTCAAAGTCGTTGAGCAGCACCGGCAACAGTGTTGGTTCTCCGGCTCGCACGCCAAACGCATCGTTCACCGCGACGGGCGGCTCTTGCTCGCTCACGTCTTGGGTGATGACTGTGCCGGTCTCTTGCTTCGGGGGGTCGACCAGGCTCCACTGTTCGACCGGAATGAGTTGCCCCTCGGGCACCGTCCACATCATGCCGCTTGCGCGCTCGACGACGAGGGCGCGGCTGCCATTGTGGCGAATCTCGGTCTCGGGGTTGCTGAGATCTTCGACTGCCTCATCGATCTCGAGAACTACCTCGCCTGTGGCGGGGGTCCACAGCAAAGCAGTGGCCGAGCCCACCCACGCTGCGGTTGCCTCGGTGCCGCTATAGGTCGGTTGCGCCGCGGCACCCGTCGTCTCAACCAGACGAACCGCCACACCCTCACCGTTGACCTGCCACAGCCCAGCTTCGTCAGCAACCAGTGCATCATTCGCAGTCGCGGTCGATGCCTGCAGTTTGGCCGTGCCAGTGACATCGAGCGAGGTCGCTTCGTCCCGCCCCTGCTGCCAGAACTCACCTGTTTCGGCGTCGAGCAGCGCCCACCTCTTGTTGATCAGTGCGAGCTGCGCATTCGCGCCGGGCACATTCTCGGGCGTCGCACTCGGCGATGACTGCCATCGTTGAGAGACGGTGTCGTACAAGCGCACTGCCTGCTCGGTGCTCGAGTATAAGGCCACCAGGCCGTTCTCATCGATCGCGACAGCGTCAGCGACATAGTTGGCGATCTCTTGTTGCTGGTTCTCAGCGGCTTCGGTTTCGTCGGACTCGTCTGTCTCGTCGCCCGCAGCCGCCTCGTCTTGGTTCTGCTGCTGGCGCGCACGTTCTTCGGCGAACGGGTCAAGTTTTGTTGGGCTGCTCAGTGTGGCGACCGCCCCGGCTGCGGTCGGCACCACTCGTGACACATACGCTTCGCCTGCCTGCGTCGCGAATAGCACGAACTCGCCCGCAGCAATGACCTCTCGCGTGCCGTCAGGCGTGCGCATCGAAAGCGCACCGTCACCGGCGGATTCTGCCGCCTCAGCATCAGAAGTAGCCGAGGTCGCAGCGTCATCACCTTCAGCGGTCGACAGCTCACCGGCATCGCTCTCTGCAGTGTCGCTCTCTGCGGCTCCAGGCTCCACAGCGTCGTCGACGACGCCGCCATCAGCGTTGACGTCGGCCTGCACATCCCTTGGCGCGCTTGGGTCAATCGTGAACGCCCGACCAAAGCCCTGAGTGAGCAGCAGACCGAGTTGCGAGGTCTGCACGATACCGCTCGGGCTCTCGACACTGCGCACCGTATCGATCTCGGCGGTCTCGGTATTGACCCGGGCATACTGCCCGACCGTTCGCTCGACCCACACTGACGGGTCTTCGCGAGGCGTTTCTCGCGAGTCAAAGCCGCTCGCCACCACCGCGAGTGTGACCACTAATGCGGTCACGACGCCGGCCGAAACCCAGCCGATCAGCGACTTTTCGCTCTTCTTCGCCACTTCAGCCCACCCATCCGAACGCAAAGGCGACAGCGGTGAGCGCCGCAAGCACACCCACGGTGAGTCCGGCACCGATGAGACCCGCCCGGAGCGATGACTTTGGTTGATCAATCAACACACCATCGCGATCTTGTCGCATCTGCTCGGCACGCAACTTCGCGCGTTGCCCTGCCCTGTTCGACGTGCGCACGGTAGTGACGACGGGCCCACGCGGAGTATCGGTCGCCGCGGCAGGCGTCACCATTGCCGCTTCCACTAAGTCAAGCGGTGTCGCGTCATAACCGAATTGGCGTTGCAACTGACGCAACGCCTGACCGAATTCTTCCATCGACTGGTAGCGCTGCTCGGGTTGCAGGTGCATGGCCTTGCGCAACACCGCGTCAAAGGTCTCGTAACCCTGTGCCCCGGGTATCGGCATGTATTTTGCTTGTGAAATACGGGCCGTCATCTTCGACTGCGTGTTCTGTGCGCGGTCTGGGTGTTCGAAGGGCGAAAACCCTGCCGCAAACGTGTACAGGGTGGCTCCGAGCGCCCACACTTCGCTCGCCACGGTGCCGGTAGTTTTGCCTGTCACGACTTCTGGTGATGACCATGGAATCGACAGTGCCTGCTCGCGCGATTCAGAGGCGAAACCGCCCTGCAACATTGAGATGCCGAAGTCGGTGAGCGCGGGTCGGCCGGTGGCAGTCAGCAGCACATTTGAGGGCTTAATATCTCTGTGCATAATATTTGCTCTGTGAGCCGTTTCAAGGGCGCCCGCGAGACGCACTCCAGCGTCCAGCACCGCATAGAGGGGCGCGGGATTCTGCCGGGTGCGCTCACGCATCGAATCTGGGCAGTACTCCATTGCGAGATATGGTCGCCCATCGGCGGACACCCCCGCCGAATAGATCGACACGATCGAGGGGTGGCTCGACAAACGAGCCATCGCATCAGCTTCTGACTCAAAATCTGAGCGGTCACGGGTGCCCGTCACCTGGTTGCGCAGCACCTTCACTGCGACCACCCTGCGCGGCATGTCTTGCTCATATTGAAAAACGTCGGCAAAGCCACCACTGCCCAGGGGTCTCACGTACCCAAAGCCCGTGATGCGTGGTGGCGCAGGGGTATTTTGGGCAGACATGCCACTCATCTTATTACGAGGATCGTTTCAGTCGTCAGCCGGTGGCGGTGCGGTTATCGCGTTCGGCGGCAGCCGCAAATCGCCAAATATCGTCATCGCCCTGTTGCACGTAAATCGACCGCGCAAGCCAGGCTGGGGTCAAGCCGCTGCCATCACGAAACTCGGTCGTGTCGAGGCTGGTCAGCGCCGAACTTGGTACGTAGGCGAGCCAAGCCTCGTCTGCCGTGATCTGTGTCGTATCAATAGCGATCGCAGACGGCACAAAGAAGGCGGGAGTCAGCGGCATCTCACCCAGGGCTTCGGCCGCGGCAAAGGCTTCATCGGTCTGCACCACAAACGCCTCATAGAGCGTCTCTTCGCACGGGCCCTGGTGGCCAGCTAAACCGGCAAGCTGCCCCGCGAACTCGGCCCGGTACAGTGAACAGGCCTCGTTGAAGCGCTCGGATTCAAGCAGGCCGCGGTGAATCTCGATCAGCTGCGCTGCCGCATCGACCGCAGATGAGCCACTGATGGGCTGCAGAGC